>JALRIU010000238.1 GCA_023255355.1 Pseudomonadales bacterium
TTTATGAAACGGCCTTAGAACAAGCTGTTTTGGATAAACTTACTGTTGAAGCCAATATTTCAACCCGTATTAAAGTTTCACAGACTTGTGATATTTACGGCGTCGTTGAAGCGAACGGCAAGTTCTACATGGCTAAGAAAGAAACAAAAGTAACTTTAGGCGGCTGCGGCGGCTAAGCACACAGAATTGATTGGAGAAATATCATGGCTGGAAAAATTCGTTTGAGAGCAAGTTTAAATGGTGATGTCGCTGAAGTTAAAGCATTGATGCGCCACCCAATGGAAACAGGTCTTCGCAAAGGCAAAGACGGCAATCCTATCCCTGCCCACCATATTACTGAAGTGAAAGCGACAGTGGGTGATCGCACGGTAATGCATGCCTTTTGGTCTGGCGCTGTATCGCAAAACCCGCTGATCGGTTTTAACGTTGCTAATGTTAAAGAAGGTGATGAGATCATCGTAAGTTATGTAGATAACAAAGGCGAAACTGGCGAAGGTTCTGCCACCATTAAATAACGCTGATTCGCTGTCTAAAAATGAGGTCGCATCTAATGAAAATTAACATGTTTCAACGCATGATAGCTGGACTGATGATGTCAGCAAGTTTGATTGCCCCAACCTATGCACAAGATGATTTAGATAATCCTGCATGGTTTATGGTGGACGATGGTATGGCGTTGTGGGAAACCCCCAATGGTCCTAACGATGTTTCATTAGAAGAATGCGATCTCGGCCTCGGCGCCGGCGTTGTGGAGGGCGCTTTTGCCCAATTGCCACGCTATTTTGAAGACACCAATCAAGTGATGGATATTGAAGCGCGGATCCTACATTGTATGGAAACGATTCAAGGTCGTGATCTTGTTGATGTATTAGCAAAACCCTATTCAAATGCCGGTGGACCAGGCACAGAAATGGAAGCCCTAGTGGCCTATGTTGCTTCAGAGTCGAACGGCATGGAATTGGCTACACCGCAAGATCACCCAGCTGAACAGGCTGCCTATGAACTAGGTGAACAACTGTTTTATTTTCGCGCTGGACCGCACGACTTTTCCTGTGCGACGTGCCACAGTCAGAGTAATAAACGTATTCGGTTAACTGAGCTTGCCAATCTTACTAATGATGAATCTGGGCCTGTGTTTGGCTCTTGGCCTGCTTATCGCAAAACAGAGGGTGTTGTTCGTACCATGGGCTGGCGTTTACAAAGTTGTTCAAGACAGCAGCGTTTAACGCAATTGCAAATAGGCTCAGAGGCCACTACAGCACTTGAGGTGTTTCTCGCAGTCAACGGTGCTGGCGCAGAAATCACTGCACCAGGATACAAGCGATAGTCAGGAGAATGATGATGAAAAAAGTAGTAATGATTTTTATGTCGCTCGCCTTGGTAGCACCATTCAGTATCGCAGAACAAGGCATTGAAAATGTTTGGAAAGCGTCAACCAAAGAAGTGGGTCAGGCCAAATACGATCGTTTAAGCCAAGATGAACTGCAAGATGCCTGCAGCACTAAAGGTGGTGTCAAAGAAGGTTATGACGTCAATGTTTTGCGCCAAAAGGCACAAGAGTCAATCGTCTATCCTAAATATGAAACGTTTGATCCGAGCTACTATTTAGGCGATTGGAAAAACGGTGAAAGCATCGCCAAAAACGGTAAAGGTCTGCAGTACAACGATGATCCAAAAGATCCTAATGGAGGTAACTGTTACGCCTGCCATCAAATGGCGCAAGAAGAAGTGGCCTACGGCACTCTAGGAACGACACTGCAAAACTATGGTATGCGTGGTCAATCAGAAGTGATGATGCAATATACATGGGCAAAAATTTATAACCCACATGTCTACAACGTGTGTTCAATGATGCCGCGTTTTGGCGTCAACGGTATTTTGACCGAACAACAAATGAAAGACGTGATGGCTTACCTACTTGATCCTAATTCTCCAGTAAATAATTAATAGAGGTCTTCAATGGAAAGGCGTGAATTTACAAAGCTGCTAGGCCTAGGCGTAGCAGCAGGGATGTCTTTACCTAGTATTAAGGGTTATGCGCAAAATAAAGGCGCGGTAAAGCAAGATATCTATGACTTACCAGCATTTGGTAACGTTAGCTTAATGCACATGACTGACGCCCACGCTCAGTTGATGCCCATTTATTATCGCGAGCCATCCGTTAATATCGGTGTGTATGGTGCCAAAAATCGTCCTCCACACTTAGTTGGCGACGCCTTCTTGAAACACTATGGTGTCAATCCAAAGACGCGTGCCTCGCATGCGTTTACCTACTTAGATTTCACTGCTGCGGCAGAACAATATGGCAAAGTCGGTGGTTTTGCGCATTTATCAACCTTGGTTAAGCGAGTGAGGGCATCGCGCCCCGGTTCGTTATTACTGGATGGTGGTGATTTATGGCAAGGTTCAGCAACCTCGCTGTGGACGAATGGCCAAGATATGGTCGATGCATCAAAATTACTAGGTATTGATGTCATGACAGGTCACTGGGAATTTACCCTAGGCAGTGATCGCGTGATGGAAATTATTGAAAATGATCTCGACGGTCACATGGACTTTATTGCCCATAACGTCAAAGATCAGGATTTTGGTGACCCAGTATTTGCCAGTCACACCATGAAAGAAATCAACGGTGTGCCTGTGGCGATTATCGGCCAGGCTTTCCCCTATACCCCAATTGCAAACCCAGCCTATATGACCGAGGGCTGGACCTTTGGTATTCAAGAGCGGGAACTGCAAGAAAAAATTGATGAAGTACGGGCAGAGGGTGCGCAAGTGGTTATTTTGCTCTCCCACAACGGCGCAGATACCGATATCAAACTTGCTTCACAAGTAACAGGCCTTGACGCAATCATGGGTGGCCATACTCACGATGCCATGCCTGGCGCAATGGAAGTTAAAAATAGTGGCGGTACAACACTAGTTACCAATGCCGGTTCAAACGGCAAGTACTTAGGTGTTATGGACTTTGATGTTCGCGACGGCAAGATCCGCGACTATCGCTATCAGTTGCTACCAGTGTTCTCAGACCTATTACCAGCCGACCCTGAAATGCAGGCCCTGATAGATCAAATCCGCGCACCTTATCTAGACCAATTGACCCAAGTACTAGCGACATCAGAGGGTACGTTATACCGTCGCGGTAATTTTAACGGTAGTTTTGATCAATTGATTTGCGATGCGTTAATCGATGTCAAAGGGGCCGATTTGTCATTCTCTCCTGGCTTCCGTTGGGGTACTTCATTGTTGCCCGGCGATAATATCACCATGGAAGATATCATGAGCCAGGTGGCAATTACCTATCCTGCCACAACACTCAGCGATATGACCGGTGAACGAGTAAAATTGGTACTCGAAGATGTTGCAGACAACCTCTTTAACGCCGACCCATACTACCAACAAGGTGGCGACATGGTGCGTGTTGGTGGTCTGGATTACACCATCGATCCGATGGCGTCATCAGGAAACCGTATTAGCGATATGTACCTCAATGGCAAACGTATCGAAGCCAGCAAAACATACAAAGTTGCAGGTTGGGCATCGATGACGGCTACCGAAGGCACCCCAATATGGGATGTAGTATCGGAGTACTTACTAGCGAAAAAACATATACCATTAGTGGATGCCAAACAGCCTAAAATTATCGGCATGAAAGATAACTTGGGTCTGGCATAAGTGTAGATGGCATAAGACCGCAGCATTGTCTGCGGTTTTTTTGTGCTATGAAAATCTACTATCATCCCTTAATGCTCAGTCACTCTCCGTCATCCCTTAACACAAAGCCACCCACCGTCATCCCTTAACGCGCAGCGTATAAGGGATCTCCATATTCCTGCACGATGTATCATGAGATACCGGATAGGCTAACGCCTTCCGGTATGACGAGTATAAGTCTAATGTCTTCCTCCACGACAGATGCAATTCAATCTAAAAAACTTATCTGGACACTAAGCATTTTCGATTAAAAGGGTATATTATGTATTCCTAATGGAGGAGCTAATGTGATCGAATGGCTTGAACAATTTACAAGTGGTGAAGTGTCTTTAGCGATCGGTATCACCGTGGGTTTGTTGTTTGGCTCCATGGCCCAACAATCACAATTTTGTCTACGCTCTGCAACCATCGAATTTTGGCGTGGCAACCCCGCAAAGAAATTTGCCATCTGGTTATTTACCTTTGGCGCAGCCATGACTCTGACCCAGATATTCATTCTGCAAGGCGCTTTGCCCAAGGGTCTAATCAGGCAATTAACTACTACGGGTACCTTGTCCGGTGCCATCATTGGCGGCAGTCTTTTTGGTATTGGTATGATCCTCGCGCGCGGCTGTGCCAGCCGTTTGTTGATACTATCGGCTACTGGCAATCTCAGAGCATTAGTAGCTGGTTTAGTGGTGACGGTCGCCTCCCAGGCATCGCTGCGCGGCGCGCTTTCACCGCTGCTGGAATCATTAGCATCTTGGTGGACAATAGAGTCTGCTACTCGGGATCTCAGCATGTTGATGCCGCGATATTTACCGTTGCTCATCGGTGTCGGTTTTATTGTCCTTGGAATTGTGTTCGCCATAAAACATAAACCTCGGCATTGGCATGTGGTTGGTTCACTTATTGTCGGTACAAGCGTGGCGTTAGGGTGGTATTTGACTGCGTGGCACGCCAGTTGGTCATTCGAGATTGTACCGATCAAGAGCGTCAGTTTTACCGGCCCCTCAGCAGATACTTTAATGGGCTTGATCAACATGCCCAGTGTGCCACTCACCTTTGATATCGGTATTGTACTGGGCGTTTTTGCTGGTAGCTTAATTGCAGCTTGGTCGACAGGCCAGTTTCAAATACAGACCTTTGACTCCCAGACTGGGCTTGCGCGTTATCTCATTGGTGCCGTGTTGATGGGATTTGGGGGTATGTTAGCGGGTGGATGTGCTGTTGGTGCGGGTATTACAGGCGGTTCAATCATGGCACTCACCGCTTGGGTTGCCTTGCTATTTATGTGGCTGGCAGCAGGCTTGACCGATCGAATAGTTGATCGATAGCGCATCTAAAGTTGTTTGGTTTATATCTAGCGAACGACACTTCTAAAAAGGGACAACAGCTCAATCGCAGCCAACGGATCGCTATTATAATAAGCGCTATCGTGACCTTCGTTGATGAAATTGCTAAAGCCCGGTAAAGATTGAATCTCGGGTGAATCAAGATCCTTAAAAGCCATCGACCAACTGGGGAATTGCCGCTCCTCACGCTCACCTTCAGCCAAGGTGAAAACCAATTTATGGCGACTATCTTTATGAATTTTATTAAACAGTTCAACGACAGTACTTTTATCGCCCTCAAGCATTTGGATAAACGTACCACGGTTGTAAAGTAGCATGCCTGTTACACCCAACATCTCGTTATTAGCACGCGCTTTTTTCAATAGCTCAACGAGATCGTCTTGAGTAAAGAGTTGATTAGTGCAGCTTGAGTAAATCGTGTAATACATATTCCTACGTCCATAAGAAATAGTGATCTTATGAACATAGGAAAGGATTAAGCTTTATGCAAGGTCAATTAAACGCGACCATAGCGATCAGTAAAGCGCACAATATCGTCTTCACCAAGATATGAGCCCGATTGAACTTCGATCAACTCTAAGGGGATTTTGCCTGGGTTTTCCAGGGCGTGTACCGTGCCCAATGGAATATACACAGATTGATTTTCGCTCAGCATAATTTCATCATCACCGCGCAATACCTTGGCTGTGCCAGATACAACGATCCAGTGCTCAGCACGATGGTGGTGCATTTGAACTGACAGTTTTTCACCAGGTTTTACTGTGATGCGTTTAACCTGATAGCGCTCGCCATTATCGATCGAATCGTACTTGCCCCAGGGGCGATAAACTTCACGGTGGAACTCGTGCTCACTTCGCTTAGCCGATTGCAACTGATCAACAATCTTTTTAATGTCTTGGGCATGGTCTGCGCTTGCGACCAGCACCGCATCTTTGGTATCGATCACAATAATATTTTCTAAACCCACTGTGGCAATCAGCTTGTTATCTGAACGAAGATAACAATGGCTGCTGTTGTGGTTAATTACGTCGCCAATACACACATTACCTGCGGCATCTTTAGCTCCAATATCTCGGAGGGCTGTCCAACTACCCACATCGTTCCAGCCGGCATCCATGGGCACAACCCACACATTCTCGGCTTTTTCCATCACCGCATAATCAATCGATTCTGAAGGACAGGCTTTAAATGCATCGGCATCTACACGAGTAAAGTCTAAGTCGTTGCTCGGCGATGCCATGGCAGCTTGGCAAGCGCTCGAAATATCGGGTCTGTGGCGTTCAAGTTCTTTTAAGAAACGGCTGGCCTTGAACATGAACATCCCTGAGTTCCAATAATAATCACCACTATCGAAATACTGCTGAGCGAGTTCTGCGTTGGGTTTTTCGACAAAACGTTCAACTGCTGCAGCACCATTTTTATCGCTTGCCTTGAGATAGCCGTAACCCGTTTCAGGGTGGGTCGCAACAATACCAAAGGTTACAATTTTGTCTTGTGCTACGAGTGCTTCGCCTTCGGTGACAGCTTTGCGAAAAGCGTCTTCATCGCGAATAACATGGTCTGCTGCCAAAATAAGAAGGGTTGGATCATCGCCATGACGTGTTGCTTCAATGGCCGCTAGCGCTACCGCCGGTGCAGTATTGCGTCCAGCGGGCTCAAGAATAATGGTCGAGGTGTCGGTATCGATAAGACGCAGTTGTTCAGCCACCATAAAACGATGTTCTTCGTTGCAAATGATACTGGGGGATTGACAGACTAGCCCCTTTAGGCGCAATACTGTGGTTTGCAGCATCGAATGATTGCCGTCAAGATTGAGCAATTGCTTAGGAAGATTTTTTCGACTAAGTGGCCACAAACGGCTGCCGGTGCCGCCGGCGATAATGACTGGCAAAAGCATTTTTTTATTACCTTTAGTTGTTAATAAAGAGATTGTAGCAAATATTTAGAATATTGCAGTGAATGTGAACACGAATTACAAATTTTGTAGGAACAATAGAAAATGCTAGACATCGGTTGGGAGGTCTTAACATTACTCATTATTACCGGGGGTGTTGCAGGTTTTATCGATGCGGTCGCCGGTGGTGGTGGATTATTAACTATGCCAGCCTTGCTATTTGCGGGATTAAGCCCTGCCCAAGCGGTGGCGACAAACAAATTACAGGGTAGTTTTGGCACATTTTCTGCGGTTCGGTATTTCATAAAACAGGGGCTTCTCAAGCCCCAAAATCATCTCCCCGAAGTGGTGGCTGTATTCGTCGGCGCCATGCTAGGTGCCATCGCAATCCAATTAATCAATCCTGAATTTTTAGGCGTCATCATGCCATGGGTGTTAATCGCCGTGGCGTGTTATTTCTTGTTGACCCCTGCTATAGGTGACATTGAAAAAGAGGCCAAACTCAGTAAGCTTGCCGTGTTGGGCATGATGTTTAGCATAGGTGCATATGACGGCTTTTTTGGACCGGGCACAGGCACTTTTTTTGCGTTAATTTTAGTAGTGTTTAGCGGGCTATCGTTGAAAGCGGCGACAGCGCAAGCAAAACTGTATAACTTTACCAGCAACATTGTCTCACTTGCGGTGTTTATTGTTGGTGGTAATGTCGTATGGC
Source organism: Pseudomonadales bacterium (assembly GCA_023255355.1). Lineage (GTDB taxonomy): Bacteria > Pseudomonadota > Gammaproteobacteria > Pseudomonadales > JAHEIH01 > JAHEIH01. The sequence goes on from JALRIU010000238.1 coordinate 7,655, forward strand.
AGGTAGGTCTAATGATGGCTCTTGGGCAGTCTACAGGGGCATATTTAGGCGCAAAAATGGTACATTTCAAGGGTGTTAAGATCATTCGACCTATCACCATTGTGATGTGTATCGCCATGAGTATGGCGTTAATAATAAAAGGATAAAAATAATGGTTTTTGAAATTTCTACAAATAATATGGCACTGTTAGCACCAGCGGCGGTATTAACGTTTTGGTCGATGTTGGTTTTAATTTTTATGACCGCTAAACGCCTACCAGCATTTAAGAGTATTGGTGTAGATTTGCGCACCGCTGAACCCGGTGGCCGCTATGTTGATATCGAGCCGTCACTCCCCAAAAAAGTAAACTGGACATCGCATAACTATACCCATTTGATGGAGCAGCCAACGCTATTTTATGCGGTAGTAATTATTTTAGCTTTGGCCGGTGGTAGTAATGATTTTCACGTGGCTTTGGCATGGGCCTATACTGGCTTAAGAATTGCCCACAGTGTTTGGCAAATCTTTGTAAATGCCATTGCGGTAAGGTTTGTATTATTTGCGCTTTCTAGTCTGTGTTTGTTGATACTTAGTTTTCACGCCATTCTATTAACATTGCATTAATCACAAAAAACACTCAAATTCTGTTTTAATAATTGAGCATTTACCGGTTTTTCGATAAATGCTCCTACGTCAAATTGGAAGCATTGTTCTTTGACCTTGCTATTGGTTAACGATGACACAACAATTACCGGAATGTTCTGTAATCGTTTATTTTTAGCGCGGACATTTAAATACTGTAAGCCATCACTTCCGGGCATCATTAGATCCAACAGTACACAGTCGTAATCATGGCTTGTTTGCTTAATAAAAGCACTATCAACGCTATACGCAATATCAGCTTTCATGCCCAATTCACGAGTAATTTCTGCTGCGGCAGTCGCAGAAGTAAGGTCATCCTCAATAATGAGCACTCTTTTACCATGCAATGGGCGGCTATTTAATTCTGCATTCATGTAGACCATATATGACTCCTTATTATTACCAAGAGTTAAGTCTATATATCGTCAAGCAGCAAAGATTGTTTGTTTATAAAAAATACCGTCTGTTATATCAAACAGCTTATAAATATTAGGGGCTTCTGATATACTGCCGATTCATTTTGGGGGGGCACATGAAAAATCTGTGTAAACATTACATCTTACTAGGGATTTTTACCCTACAGATGCTTTTGTCTCCAATGCTGAATGCGGCAATTCGAATTGATCTTCAAGAATCTGCAAACGATCCTGATCTTTTACTAATCTGTACCGGTAGTGAATACCGCTGGATCTCATTAAGCCAATCAGCTTCTAGCGGTGATTTCGTATTTGTCGATACGCCAGAGTCTACCCCTGAAATTCAAGACTTACCCAATTGCTTGTGGGCTTGGCAAAATTCTCATCTTGCTTTAGAGCAAATTACCCCTGATTTCGAAATCACTTTTGTTGTTGAACATCACCTCGAAATTAAAGCACCTCGTTCAATAATTCAACCGCTTTATTATCAATATCACAGCCGAGCCCCACCGATTCTCAATATTAGTTAATTCATATTACTTTTATTGAGGAAAAAACATGCAAAAATCTCTTTTAGCTCGCAGCATATGTTGCGCGGCCTTTACCGTTCATGGCGCTATGCTCTCGGCGCAAAACGAACAGCAAGACAGTATTGAAACCGTTGTCGTCACAGGCGTTGTGATGAGTGACGCGTCGACTATTACCGCAGACCCGCAACGACTTCGCCAGCCTTTGCCAGCCCACGATGGTGGTGAATATCTTAAGGCCTTACCAGGATTTTCCTTGGTAAGAAAAGGCGGTATTGGTGGTGATCCTATGTTTAGGGGAATGGCCGCATCACGTTTAAGTATTGTGAATGATGATGGCATGATCCTGGGGGGCTGCAGTAGCCGGATGGATCCTCCAACCGCCTACATTACACCGCAAAATTATGATCGATTAGTCATCATTAAGGGGCCTCAAACGGTAAGGTATTTACCAGCTAATGCCACCGTTCGCTTTGAACGTGATCATGAACAAGCTTCAGAAAGTGGTACTCATGGCTCAGTTGGAATCACTAGCGCAAGTTTCGGAAAGCGTGAGCTGAATTTAAATGTAAAATCGTTTTTTGATAAGGGCTATTTAAGACTACTTGCCAGTCAAGGCGAATCCGATAACTACAGCGACGCCAAAAATAATCTAATCAACAGCCATTATGATCGACAAAGCTATAGCACTGAAGTGGGTTATACCGGCACCACCAATACTGTTATAGCTAGCTACACTCAATCAATGGGTGAAGCGGCCTATGCTGACAGAAGTATGGACGGTACAAGGTTTGATCGTCGACAGTGGCAGTTACGTTGGATTAGCCAATTGCCATTAGCAGTGGACAATAGCTTAGAGATGTCACTGCAACGAGCTGAAATTGATCATGTTATGGATAATTACAGTCTCAGGACCTTCGTACCTAGTATGATGTCATCTGAGCCTGCAGCCATGAACCCAACCCGCGAAACCGATAATGGCCGTATCGAACTCACGCTGACTCCTGCCTGGAATCTAACTAGCCGACTAGGTATTGATGCCAGCCAGAACGATCATCAAATAAGAATGAGCATGAAGCAATACTCGATGCCATTTCAATCCAAACCGCTTCTTGATGACGCAGCCTTCGAACAATTCGGACTGTTCGCTGAGATAGATTATCAATGGGACGATCAATGGGCTTGGTATAACGGCATACGTTCAGATCGTTGGAAATTGACAGACCTCCGTGAGACGATTGCTATCAATATGATGCAACAGTTACCCAATCCTACGGCGTTTGAAACGCGCACTGAGTCATTAACTAGCGGTTTTAGCCGGTTGGAATACAAAACTAAAGAATGGCAAGCATATGCTGGATTGGGCCGTGCAGAACGTTTTCCAGACTATTGGGAAGCTCTAGGTAAGGGTCGAAGTAGCGACACAAGTATCAGCGCACTCTACACAAACACAGAAAAAACCACTCAGCTCGATGTTGGCGTGATGGCAAAATTTGCAACGGGTCAATTGTCAGCATCTGCCTATTATGGAGCAATAGATGATTTTATTCTGGTAGAGCTGTACAACCCGATGAAACCTGAGCGAGTTCGCAATATAGATGCAACCGTATGGGGCATGGAGCTAGGCGGCGAGTGGCGTCCGATAGATAATCTCGCCTTGCGCAGTAGTCTTGCGATAGCTCGAGGAAGCAACGATACCGATGGAAAAACATTGCCACAACTTGCCCCTGCAGAGCTTCGTTTAAGTGGTGACTATCAATTTAACGATTGGACCTTAGGAGCTATGTACCGGCTAGTTGCAGGGCAACAAAGATTTGCCCTTAATCAAGGCACCATCGTTGGTTTAGACACTAGACCCACCGCAGGTTTTGGGGTGTTGTCGTTAAATGCTTCGCATCAGTGGACTCAATGGCGCTTCAATTTAGGTATCGAAAACGTCATGAATAAACACTATCAGGAATTTTTAAGCCGTGGCGCCTCAAGTATTGCAGGATTTAGTGTCGCTGGACGCATACCCGAGCCGGGACGCGTATTTTGGGCTAATGCGAGCTATACATTTTAAGACTGATAACGAGAGGGGCAATCGCCCCTCTAATTTATTTACGTCGGCCTCGGCGGTTATACCAAAGCCAAAATCCCGATAACGACAAAAAGAGTAGGGCGAGTGTTGCTAGATCATAAAGCCAGACGCCAAGCGTGCCAAAAAAACGTCCACTGTGTAGATCTTGGATGACTTTCTGCCAGTCTAGTCCGTCACCTTCAACCATCAGGGTTTCAACCAGCGGATATTGAACATCACTGCACGGCTGCGCATTTTCTAGCACGCTTAACGATTCAATATCAAATAACAGCGTTTTATTATCGACCATCATACTCAGCACATTACCCTGGCACTGTTGCATTTTCTCGATAGGGAAGGGTAAACCGAAGTCAGCAGTAATGACATCTAACAACTGACCGTCTGGACCAATCACTAATAAACTATCACGACAAGCAACAACATCCCCTAGTACTGTTGGTGCTGCTGAAACTAATGGCGCATCGCAGCTAGCGAGAAACTGATTGTTTAATAACACCTGCTGCTTTTGTTGGCGGATCAAACCCGCTGGCATTTCGAAAGACGTCTGTTGTTGTTTGGCCAGACCGTACCATTCGAGAAGCCAGGTTTGATTGACTTGGTGCTTGGCAAGCTGCAGTGCAGATGTGTGATTCAGCATAATGCCTGTGACAGCGATCACCACAAATAAAAGAGCTGAGGAAACACCAAGGCGTTGATGCCAGTGCCAACACCAAGCCCTAAACTTATGGATAAAACTCAACGCGCGTTACCTCTTACCCACTGATGGCAAAGCAGCGCTGCGGTGGCTGCGCGTTTAACCGTCCACACCGACATCGTTGCACCGGTAATGCCGTCGATGGGCTGATCAAGTTCATCCTCTATCAGCGAAGCCCCTAAAAATTGTTCCCTAAAGGCAGCCATACGAACCTCGCCGCCGCGGCTTTCGCGATAGGTAAGAATCTGCAAGGCAGCAATGCCTTGATCATTGACGGCAAGGCCTATGGTAATAGGTAGCTCCTTACCGATTTCATCAAAAATCCACAGTGTTGTTTCGCTCTCTTGCATATAACGCAATCGCAATTGCCTAAACGGACGGTTTAAGGCGTCACTCAATTGAGATTTTTGATCGTTATTGAGCCATAGTGTCTGCCAGGGCGAGATATCGCCAAACACCTGTTCAGCGAACTCTGGCACACTCATAAAGTCACCTTTTTGAGAATAACTCTGCGGTGACCATAGCAGCATAACGCTCAATAAAAGAGAGAGTTTTTTTAGCATTAATAGGACCAGCCCACGCCGAGATTGACACTGTCGTTTTTACCATTGATATGGTTTGAAATATCAGCTTTTAAAACTACTTGGGGCGAGAGCCAATAGTTAATACCGCTGTCAAAATACTCGTTGGCGTTTGCGCTCGAGGATCCTGCTTCGTTGTTGTATTCGCTATATCTGGCAAACACACCCAGCTGGTTAGTAATTTTAAACGAGGGTTCTATGTACCAACCTTCTTGTTTATCACGGCCATTTTGTTCAAATGCGTTGCCTTGGATATTCCATTGTGCCCAAAGCGCGCGTAACCCGAAACGATCTTTGTTAACGACTGCGTGTAATTGGCTTAAGACTGCAGAGCTATTATCTAGCCCCTGTGTGACATCAGCTTGGTATTGAATGCTAGCGCCAAATTCAATGCCAGGTATCGCAGTATATTTTAAGCGGCCAGTATATGCCCAATCGTTGGCGATTGCGTTAGCCGATTTTTGTCGGCCGTTTCGTACCTTGCCGCCTGGATCAATATTCAAACCGCTGTGGATCGCCAAGTTGTAGCTCAAACCTTCAGCTAGCTGTCCCTTTAGCATGGTGCCGGTTTCCCACCAAGTGGTTGGAATGATGTTTTTTTCCACTAAATTGCGTTCGGTACCATAAAAGGTTTCTGGCTCGTGGGTCTCGTTGAGTAGCCCAATCGGCAGTAAAAACTGCCCCATTTGAATGCTGTGTTGTTCAGCATAATCATATTCAATAAAGGCTTGTTCAAGCTCAACTTCGCCGGGTTGACCCTCGCCTGCAAGGCCATGTTCAAGTTCTAATTCAGAAAAGAAACGTAATTTGTCATTAAACTGGTGTCCAACATACACCACAAATCGGTGGGCATCGATAACGTCGTCTTTGTTCGAGTTTACATTGAGATGGTGTTCTCCGTAACCGCCGATACTGGTCTTTTCAACCCAGCGAGCTGTGCTAGCAAGGCTCGCGCTTGGTGCAGGATTTTCAATAACCTCGATGACGGCTTCTGAAGTGGCGTCTAGTTGTTGGTTCGTGTCTGCTAGTTGCGCTTCTAATTGCTCGATGCGCGACTGCTGTTGCTGAATGATTTGCCAGAGTTGCTTTAAATCAGGTACGTCTGAATCAGCGATCGCCGCCTGACACATGGTGCTTAAAGAGATGGCAATAAGAGATTTTTTAAACATGGTATTACTCTGTAATTGATAATTGTTCGCATTATATATGCAAATGATAATGATTATCAAATAGATTTGAGTGTAATTTTCAAATTTGTTAGAACAGATAAAATTCAGGTGGTCTTTGAGATTGAGAAAGCGCTAAATTTTAAGCACGATTTTCAATAAAAGTATGCTCTGACCAAAGGCCATAGAGCGGAAGAGAAATATTAAAGGTTTTACCTTTACCCAGAGATGATTGTACGGCAATGTTGTCATCCATTACCCAAGCTTTTTCGCTAGCTAAAGCCAGCTCCTAAAAGTTGATTTAAAATACGTCGTCATTTCGTGGACCAATGCGAGCACGGGATCTAAAATGAGCAAATTTTAGGAGATACCGGAAGCGCTTTGCATTAATCCAATATTTGGTTGATACAATTGCTAAGGATATTGATGTCTATAGGTTTTGATTCAACAGCCGCAAAACCTAGTGCGAGATAATTCTGTATATCACTTTCATAGGCATTGCCCGTAAGGGCTATTACTGGTAGTTTTGGATGTGTCACTCGTAGGAGCTTGATTAACTCTTCACCGTTCATGTTAGGCATATGAATATCACTTAAAACGATATCGTAGTTACCATTATTAATCTTCTCAAGCGCATCTTCTCCATCAATGGCTGTATCCACAAATTCGTAGTCTTTCTCTAATAATTTTTCGCCAACTAATCTATTGGTAGCATCGTCATCAATTAACAAGATATGTATGCTTTGTTTTTGAATGGATTTGGGTTGCGCGTCCGGCTGTTGTATAGCTAGGGTGTCTCTGCCTTCAAGTGGGAGTATGACGGTGAATTTGGTGCCATTTCCAACTTCTGATTTAACCTCAATACTGCCATTCATCAGTTCAACAAGTTGTTTGGTAATTGCCATGCCTAAGCCAGTGCCAGCGTATTTTTTACTGATAGATGAATCTGCTTGGGTAAAGCGATCAAACAAATGGCTAAGTGCCGCTTCATCCATGCCAATGCCTGTGTCTGTGACATCTAGGTGGAGCGTGTTGTCGTGATAGCGAACTGAAAGTTTAACGCTGCCTTGCTGGGTGAATTTAATGGCATTACCCATGAGGTTATTAATCACTTGCCCTAGTCGCGTGTCGTCGCAATAAAGCTCTTTAGGCACGCTAGGGTGCACATTGACGTGTAATTCAATGTTTAGTGTTGCTGCACTGCTGAGGTGAAGTTGAGTCGCATTGTTAAAAAACGTTTGGCTATTGCACCACTCAGGGGCTAATTCCACTTTGCCTTCTGAGAGTTTTTGTGTATCAAGAATATCGCTAACAATTCTATTGAGTGCTACAACTGAATGTTTGGCGGCATCGAGAAGTTTTTTTTCAGTATCTGTGGCACCTTTTACGATTTGCAGTGCGCCATAAATGCCGTTGAGGGGCGTGCGTAACTCGTGCGACATGTTGGAGAGTAAGCTATCTTTGGCTAGATTGAGTTCGAGTTCGCGTTGGAACGCGTCTTTCATCACATTCATGGGCATTTGAATCAATTGTGAAAATCTATCCATTGCATGGTATGTAGATAACAGCATAACGGTGACGTGTATTATTTCAGTAGTCAGGGTTGTTTTAGAGACATATAGATGAGAGAGATAACCAAATTCGAGAGCGGCTTTTGTGCCCAAAAATAATGCAATAACTGCAGAAAATACTGCAATACCTATCCGCTTATCTATAGCGACGTAACAACTTAGAGAGATCGTTAACCCCCACAATGATGTCAGAGAATAAAACATGCCATTAGAAAAGAATGTGGCTACAAAGGACACATACGCAGTGAGTGAAAAGAGCACTTTTGCGGTGTACATGGTGCTCTGATGTTTAGACAACCAATAGCAAATTGATAAAATAGTTGGAGTAATAAAGAAAAGTAGCTGCTCAGTCTCAGAGAAAAAGATGGCGCGATAAACGGAAGCAATGCAAGGCAAGCCGCTAAAAACGGCGAATAAAAGTAACGTTTTAGAGGTAAATTCATCTTGCTGCTGCTGCTGCTGCTGCTGCTGCTGCTGCTGCTCGTGTAAGTCCTGTGCCACTATAGATTCCGATTATTATATCT
>JALRIU010000064.1 GCA_023255355.1 Pseudomonadales bacterium
AGTCTATTACTGTATCATCTTGACAAAACAATAAGAGAGGAGAATCTCTATGTCAAAAGGGCAAACCCTACAAGACCCTTACTTGAACGTACTTCGCAAGGAGCGTGTTCCTGTATCAATTTACCTTGTGAATGGAATCAAACTACAGGGCCAAATTGAGTCGTTTGACCAGTTTGTGGTGCTATTAAAAAATACTGTTAGTCAAATGGTGTATAAGCATGCAATTTCTACCGTTGTGCCATCACGCAATGTGCGTATGCCTGTGCAACCAATGGATGATGAAGACGGCGAAGAGTAATTTATAGGCGTCGAGTCGGCGCCTTCCCCCCATCACTTATTTCAGGCGATTTAATCGTCGGTGTTATTATGTTCTTTGATCGGCCCGAGTCGGGTGAATTAGCTATTCTTGTTCATATCGATATTGATATAGAAGATCAGCGTGACGATCCCCGCGAGTTTGAAGAATTGGCGCTATCTGCTGGCGCTGACCCCTTGACTTTAGTCACAGGACACCGTGCCCGACCGGATGCCAAATATTTTATTGGTCTGGGCAAGATGGAAGAAATACGACAATTAGTCCAAGAGCATGGGGCTGAATTGGTCTTGTTCAATCATACGCTTTCGCCTTCTCAGGAGCGTAACCTAGAAAAAGTCTTTCAGTGTCGAGTGCTAGATAGAACTGGATTGATTTTGGATATCTTTGCGATGCGGGCCAGAACCCACGAGGGTAAATTGCAGGTTGAGCTCGCTCAATTGGAGCATATGTCGACACGCTTGGTGCGTGGCTGGACCCACCTGGAGCGACAAAAAGGCGGTATTGGTCTTAGAGGGCCTGGTGAAACGCAGTTGGAAACCGACAGACGGTTATTGCGTGAGCGCATTAAATATATCACAAAACGGTTAGAAAAGGTTCACAAAGTTCGACAGTTGGGTCGTCGTGCCCGCAAGCGTGCGGTAACGCCGGTTGTTTCTATTGTCGGTTATACCAATGCTGGTAAATCAACCCTGTTCAATCGCATTACAGGTAGCGAAGTTTATGAAGCGGACCAGTTGTTTGCGACACTGGACAATACCATGCGAAGGATTCAATTACCGTCATTTGGTGCTGCAATTATGGCGGATACGGTTGGATTTATTCGACATCTACCCCATAAACTAGTTGAATCCTTCCGCGCAACATTGGAAGAGGCTGCCGAGGCTGATCTTTTGTTGCACGTGATCGATTGTGCTGCGGAAGAGCGCGCCGAGAATATAGAGCAGGTCAAAAAGGTGCTAGCCGAAATTGGGGCGGACAAAATTCCAACCCTTGAGGTGTATAACAAAATCGATCTGCTGGATGGGTATGCATCACGCATAGAGTTTGATGCTAATAAAAATCCTGATCGTGTTTGGTTGTCGGCCAAAACGGGAGAAGGTTGTGATTCTCTATTAGAGGCGATAAGTCTTTGTTTGGGGGATGATAAGGTAGAGGGAAGTATTGTGCTTTCTCACAATCATGGTGCTTTTAGGGCACGATTATTCCAAAGCGATGCAGTTTTGGAAGAGTCGTATGATGAACAGGGTAATACCGTGTTACATTTACGAATTGCTGCGACTGACTTGAAACGGTTGGCTGCGGGTGAATACAATTTAGAAAAGCTATCGTGGTGGTCTGATCCGATCTTAGAGTCGTAAAAATCGTATCAGTCGACTAGACTTAACTTTCTAGAAAAATAGGTAAGGAAAACAATATGGCTTGGAATGAACCAGGTAATAATGGTAACCAGCGTGACCCTTGGGGTGGCGGTGGTGATCAGGGGCCCCCTGATCTCGATGAATTGATGCGTTCTATTAATAAAAAGCTTAATGGATTGTTTGGAAGTACTGGTGGTAAAGGCGGTTCTTCATCAGGTAATAGTGGCTCGGGAAACATTTTAGGGCTGTTATTGCTTGCAATTTTAGTCATTTGGTTTGGGTTAGGTATTTATCAGGTCAATCAACAAGAGCGTGCAGTGGTTCTTCGTTTTGGTAAATTCTACGATACTGTTGACCCAGGTCTGCAGTGGAATCCCCCGTTGATTGATGAAGTATTTAAGGTCAACGTAACTCGCGTCCGCTCTTCAACTCACAACGGTCTGATGTTGACTGAAGATGAGAATATCGTGAACGTTGACTTATCTGTTCAGTACACAGTGGGCGATTCTCGCGATTTCTTACTCGCTGTAAGAGACCCTGAACTAAGTCTTAACCACGCTGCTGAATCAGCTTTACGTCACGTTGTAGGTAGTTCTGATATGCACAGTGTACTTACCGATGGTCGTGAAAATATTTCAGTAGAAATTCAAGCGCGTTTACAGAGTTACCTTGATAATTACAAGACGGGTATTCAAGTTGTAAAAGTGAATATTGAAGAAACTCGTCCTCCACGCGAAGTGCAGGCGGCATTTGACGATGTTATTAAAGCACGTGAGGATGAGCAACGTGTTAAAAACGAGGCAGAAGCTTATGCTAACGGTATTGTTCCTGAAGCACGTGGTACTGCACAACGTTTGATAGAAGAGGCCAATGCATACAAGCAGTCTGTGGTAGCTCAGGCGATTGGTCAGGCAGCGCGCTTTGAAAAGCTATTGGCGGAATACAAGCGTGCCCCCAAGGTTACCCGTGAGCGTTTATACATTGAGTCGCTTGAGTCAGTGATGAGTAATAGCTCGAAGGTGATGGTTGATGTCGAAGGTGGTAATAATATGATGTATCTACCACTTGATAAGATTGTTAGCCAGTCACCTTCGGTAAGTGCTGGTGGGCAACAGGCACCTATGACGTTGCCGGCACAAAGTAATGATTTTAGAGGGACTATCAATACAGATAGCCGTCGCAGGGAGGGTCGCTAATGTCTAATCGTAATATTGCAATTATCTTAGCGTTATTTGCAGTTGTTTTTATCGCATCGAATTCTTTGTTTGTTGTGAAAGAGACTGAGCGTGCTGTGATGTTAAAATTCGGTCGTGTGGTCGAAGCTGATATCGAGCCAGGCCTGCATGTAAAAATGCCTTTTGTGAATACGGTATCAAAATTTGATGCGCGTTTATTGACGTTGGATGCTCAGCCACAACGCTTCTTAACTGTAGAGAAAAAAGCCGTTATCGTAGATTCGTTTGCCAAGTGGCGAATTAAGGACGTTGAGAAATACTATACCGCCACCAATGGTGAGGAGTTACGCGCCCATAGTCTGTTGCAACAGCGTATTAATACAGGCTTGCGTAACGAATTCGGTGAGCGCACGATGCATGAAGTAATTTCCGGTGAGCGTGACCAGTTGATGATTGACTTGGTCAAAACGCTCGATGTGTTAACTGAAGAAGAATTTGGTATAGAGTTGGTTGATGTCCGCGTTAAGCGCATCGATCTGCCTGAACAGGTTAGCCAGTCGGTATACAACCGAATGACTTCAGAGCGTGAGCGTGAAGCGCGTGAGCATCGTTCTAAAGGTAAAGAAATGGCAGAAGGTATTCGTGCTGCTGCTGATCGTGACAAGGTGGTAATTGAATCAGATGCCTATCGCGATGCAGAGTTGGTGCGTGGTGATGGCGATGCTGAAGCAGCGGCAATTTATGCTAAAGCCTACAGTCAAGACAGTGAATTTTATGCGTTTGTCAGAAGTTTAGAGGCCTACCGTTCTTCTTTTGCCAATAAAGGCGACGTTATGCTGGTTGAGCCTGATAGCTCGTTTTTCCGTTACTTGAAGGATTCTAACGGCAAGACTAAATAACAATTCATTGGCATAAAAATGCCTATCCCTTGTGGGCGAATGGCAGTTTTATGGTATCATGCGCGACCGGGTTGGAGACAACCCGGTTTTTTTGTGTCTTTTTTTGGTTATCTGCATGCAAGAATTGCTTGTGGCCCTATGTTTGTTGCTGGTTTTAGAGGGTTTAATGCCTTCGATAGCACCTGCGGCGTGGCGTAAAACATTGTTATCGCTACTCGACTTAAGTGATCGGCAAATTCGTATGGGTGGTTTAATTTGTATGTGTGTTGGTGCCATATTATTGAGTGTTGTCCACTAGGACCGCGGAGTTGTCATGACAGTCGCAAATCGTTGGCGTCTACCTGATGGTATTGATGAAGTGTTGCCCGAGCAGGCGCGACACGTTGAGCATTTGCGCCGCAGTTTGTTGGATTACTTTGCCTTGTGGGGATACGAACAAGTTATTCCTCCGCTAATGGAGTTTAGTGATTCTTTGTTGCTTGATCTTGGTCACGATGTCGATGTGTATGCATTTAAGCTAATCGATCAGATCTCTGGCAAAACAATGGCGATTCGTCCAGATATTACCCCGCAGGTCGCTCGTATTGATGCGCATAGTCTTAAACGAGAGGGTGCTGTTCGCCTTTGTTATGCGGGAAGTGTGCTCCACACGCGTGCTAAGTCGGTATTGGCTTCACGCTCACCTATTCAAGTAGGTGCTGAGTTGTTCGGCTGTGACGGTTTAGATGGCGATATCGAAGTTATTAGTTTGATGCTAGGCATGTTGCACGCCGCGGGCATTGAAAATTGTCATTTGGATCTTGGTCATGTGGGTATTTATCGTGCCCTTGTTGCGGATTCGGGTTTGACCCAAGATCAGCAAGCGGAATTATTTGATGCTTTGCAGCGTAAGGCGTCTGCTGAGATTGATATTTTGCTACAAGCCGCAGCTATAAAACCAGCGATGGCAAATCAGTTGCGTGCGCTCGGCCGTTTAAATGGTGATGTCACTGTTTTAGCAGAGGCTCGCAAGGTTCTGGCTGGCGCGCCTGCGGCAACATTGGCAGCCATTGATCAATTGCAGGCTGTTGCTGATGTTTTGCAAGAGCGTATGCCGAGTTTGGTTGTGCACTTTGATTTAAGCGAACTACGTGGTTATGACTACCATACTGGATTGGTGTTTGCTGCATTAGTGCCTGGTCATGGTCAAGCGTTGACCAATGGTGGGCGCTACAACGACATTGGCGCGGTATTTGGTCGCTCTAGGGCAGCGACCGGTTTTAGTGCGGATCTGCGTGCTGTGGCTCAATTTTCCCAGTTGGCTATTGCATCTGATGCGGCTATTTTTGTGCCATTTGAATTGGCACAGCCAGCATGGCATGAAGTTCAGCGTTTGCGCGCTGAGGGTGAGATAGTTGTTGTGGCACTGTCGGTTGAAGATGTTGTGGATTCGCGTTGCGACCGCATTTTGACTTGTACTGATGAGTGCTGGTCGGTAGTAAGTTTGTAAGCGTTGGCCTTGGCCGGCAAATTTTTTTTACGTGAGAAAAGGCAAATGACAAAAAGTGTTGTGGTGCTAGGAACCCAATGGGGTGATGAAGGCAAGGGTAAGATCGT
>JALRIU010000090.1 GCA_023255355.1 Pseudomonadales bacterium
GTCGGCACCGCAATCAATCGCGGCCAGGGCGTCATCAACTTCTAAAACCCCCTTGATTATAAGTTTGCCCTTCCAAATAGTGCGAAGCCACTTTATGTCTTGCCAGGTACAGGTTGTATCAAATTGTCCATCGATGAACGCCTTGTAAGCATTCAGGTCTTTAGTGTCTTTTACCTTAGAGGCAATATTGCCAAAATTGAGGGGTTTGCCTTTTATCGCAACATCGGCAACCCATAGTGGGCTCGTGATAATTTGTGCGAGTTGTGAAATTTTGCCGGGTAATCCTCCCCCTAGCATACCGTTTCTGAAGTCGCGAAGCCTTAGGCCTGGTACTGGCAGATCGACAGTGAAAGCAAGAGTTCTAACACCGTTATTCCAAGCGCGTTGTAATAACTCTTGCACGAAGTCTCGATCTCGAAGCATATATAACTGGAACCAGAAACCATCCCCATACGCTTGTTGAATTTCTTCAAGTGGGCAAATACTTACCGTTGATAGGGTGTAGGGGATGCCAAGTTTTTTTGCAGCTTTAGCCGCTTGAGCTTCACCGCGGCGGGCATACATTCCTGCCATACCCACTGGGGCAAGCGCCACCGGCATGGTGGCTGGCTGACCTAAAAAGTCTGTTGCGGTACTAATGTTGTCGACGTTACGCAACACCCTTTGGGTAAGGTGCAAATTATTGAAGTCAGCTTCATTGGCATGTAGCGTCTTTTCAGCGTTGGCACCACCTTCAAGATAATCGAAAAGAAACCGCGGCAGCTTTAAGCAAGCGCTTCGACGATAATCTTCTGCAGACACAGGTACAACGTGAAAGATGCTCATTTCATTCTCCGGTAAGTTCGTGTTTCCAGTGCACATTGCCTGCATGAGTTACAGCACCTTCGGTGGCAGGGCCAACACATGCAATATATTTTTGGGCAACACCGCTGCGGGCAATAATATCCTTGCCGCTAGGGTCTTTAGGACGACCATTTGCACGGCGCTGTTGAATAACTTCGTCACTCACTGCGTGATCCAAAGTGGCCTTGTCCAAATCAATAATAATAGTATCGCCATCTTGGATAAAGGCTATCGGGCCATTATCGGCGGCTTCTGGTGTGACGTAGCCTATACAAAACCCGTGCGAGGCACCTGAGAAACGTCCATCGGTGATCAAGGCGGTGGTTTCTCCTTTACCCATTCCGTAAAGTAGGGCAGTCACAGTTACCATTTCCCGCATGCCTGGTCCACCTTTCGGCCCCTCATTGCGAATAATAATGGCGTCACCATCGTTAATTTGATTGGCCATTAAGGTTTGCAGACAGGCTTCTTCGTTTTCAAAAATACGCGCTTTACCAGTGAATTTGCGTGAGATTAAGCCGGCTGTTTTGATTACTGCACCAGCGGGAGCAAGATTGCCTCGCAGAATCATTAAGCCTCCCTCGGTGGAGCGTGCTTGTTGGCATGACATAACGATTTTGTTATCGACGTCGGGAGCGTTAGCGAGTGCCTCTGAGAGCGTTATTCCATCGATGGTCAGACATTCGCCGTGAATGAAACCTCCTTTGAAAAGCTCCTTTAAGACCACGGGTATGCCCCCAATCTCATGTAAATCGGGATAAAGATATGGGCCTGAAGGACTTAAATGCGCTATTAGGGGGGTACGTTTAAATACCTCTGCAACATCGTCGATATCGAACTTGATGCCGGCCTCGTTGGCAATGGCAGGAATGTGTAAAACGGCATTTGTTGAACCACCCGTTGCAGCAACCGCGGCACAAGCATTTTCGAGGCTTTTACGTGTTACCAAGTCTCTAGGTAGGGGAAAATTAGCTTTGACCATATCCATTAAACGGCGACCAGTTTTGCGCGCGATCGCTTTACGTTGCGAATGTACTGCCGGCATGGAAGTGACGCCCAGTGGGGCAAAACCTAAAACCTCAGCTATCATGGCCATGGTGCTTGCAGTAAATTGGCCCGCACAGCATCCTTCAGCAGGATAGGCTGCCCGAGACAGCGATTCTAAGGTGTTTATATCGGTTTGGCCGGCGAAGAATTTTCCTGTGAATTCTGCAACTGTTTTAATTTCAGCTTTTTCGCCGCGCCAGTTGCCTGCTATCGCAGGTCCTCCATTGAGGAAGGCGGCCGGTATGTTTAAGCGTGTCATGGCCATCATCATGGCAGGAAAGTTCTTATCGCAACCGCCTAAGCAAAAAAGACCATCGTATTGGTGGGCGCGCATGACCGTTTCAATAGAATCAGCAATAATTTCTCTCGAAATCAATGAAAAGTGCATGCCGGAATGACCATTTACCAAGGCATCAGATACAGAAATAGTCGTAAAGCTGCGAGGTGTTCCGTCGCCTCGATAAATGCCTTTGTACGCTTCATCAGCTAAGTTTTTTAAAGGCGTATTACAGGGACTCATCTCACCAGCCGTTGAGCATACTCCTATGAATGGTTGTGCAATGTCATCATCGTCAAGGCCCATGCCTCGCAGCATAGAGCGTGCCGCAGCTTTCAATGGGCCATCTTTCATGGAAGATGATCTGTATTTTTTGTCAGTCATGGAGCACCTATGGCGTTAGTTGGAATGGTGGCACCATGGCTTCAATGACTCTTGGGCCTTTATGAGCCAAAGCTTCCTTAAGTGCATTATTGAATGACTCTGCAGAGTCGCAGCGCACACCATAAATTCCATAGCTTTTAGCAACACTGACAAAATCGACACTCGGGTTGCCAATATCAAACATTGCTCCAGCTTTTTTACCCGGTTTTCCACCTGGCGCTCCTGTGCGGGCAAACTCCAATTCAAGAATGTTGTATTTTGCATTGTTGAAAACAATTACACAGACATCCAGATTTTCTTTTGCCATGGTCCATAACGCCTGAATGGTATACATGGCACTGCCATCACCTTCCAAACAAACAACCTTGCGATCAGGGGCTGCTACAGCTGCGCCAACCGCACAGGGCAGTCCAAAGCCAATCGCGCCGCCGGTAAGTGTGAGCCAATCATGTGGTGCAGAAGTCTGTGTCATAGGATATAGCGGCAGACTACTCGTTGCTCCCTCGTCAACAATAATGGCATTGTCGGGCAACAAGTTAGCTAAGCTTTGGCAAACGGTGAATGAATTTAATTCACCCTCAGCAAGTGGTAACTTTTGATCTGGAAAACAGTTGGGCTCTGGTAAATCACCCATCTTTTTCATGAGATTAACCACAGTGGCCTCAACGTCGTGATCAGGTGCAGCGAGGCTAATAATATCAGTGCCCGCTGCCTGTAGTTCGCTAGGCACACCGGGATATGCAAAGAAGGCAATCGGAGGATTTGCGCCTAACAGAATGATCTGTTGGTATTCAGCGAGATAGGCGATGGCCTGCTCTGCTAGATACGGCAATTTTTCTAAGACGCCGCTTCCAGCTCCGCGATACATCCTAGTTGGGAAAGTTTCAGCACATATTTTTGCACCAGTAGCTGCAGCTATCTGACTAAGTTGTTGTGAAAGTGAAGCAGTAATGGTGCCGCCCACTAAAATAACAGTTTTCTTGCCGTTGGTGAGCTTGCTGTGGGCCTCATCGATGGTATTGTCATTAGCAATCGGCAGTGGTTCTAACTTTGCGATTTTAATACCTTCGTCAGCGTTATCTGACCATGACACATCAGCGGGTAAGATTAGGCTGGCAATTTTGCGTTTGCCCGCAGCAGTAATGGCCGCAGCGACGTCGTCAGACATGCCCTCAGCATTAGGTGCTGCATGAACCCAGTGCGAAACAGGTGCAGCTAAGGTCTTGATATCAGAACGTAACGGAGTTTCATATTGGTGATGACGGAGGGCGTGATCGCCAATGATGTTCACAATAGGTACGTTACCCTTTTTAGCGTTATGAAGATTCGCAGATGCATTAGACAAACCTGAACCTAGGTGGAGTAGTGTCGATGCTGGTTTGCCAGCTATGCGGGCATAACCATCGGCTGCACCGCTACATACGCCTTCAAACATACATAACACACCTCGCATGCGAGGTTCGCTATCAAGTGCGGCTACGAAATGCATTTCTGAAGTACCTGGGTTAGAAAAACAGACATCAATACCATTTTCTACCAGTGTTTTTACTAGGCTTTCTGCTCCGTTCATAGGGGGGTCCTTATATTATTTGTTAAGGCTGTTCTTTAAAATCATACTGGGGTAAGTGCTTCGCCATGCTGCAAGAAATGTTGAATATTGCTCATGACGCAACGAGCAATATCCATTCTACATTCAGCGGTTGCGCTACCAATGTGAGGTGCCAACACAACATTATCCATTTTGATGAATGCTTCTGGAACGTTAGGTTCATTAGCAAAAACATCCAACCCAGCAGCAGCGATTGTGCCATCATTTAACGCTTTGATAAGGTCTTTTTCATCGATTAGAGCGCCTCTGCCGGTATTAATCAGGATGGCGTTGCTTTTCATTTTGGTTAGTGTACTGTGGTTAATAATGTGCTTAGTATTTTCATTCAGTGGACAATTAAGGCTAACAATATCTGCCTTGCTCAACAACTCGTCTATGTCTTCGCAGTAATTTGCTGCAAGCTTTTGTTCTGCGTCTAACTTGCGATGTGGTCCGCTGTATAGAATCTGCATGTCAAAGCCTGAAGCGCGTTTAGCAATGGCTTGTCCAATATTACCAAAACCAATGATACCGAGTGTTTTGCCGGTCACCCTTGTACCACTAAGAGCATAATTCCAATGCCCATCGCGAAGCTGCCTATCGCCCATGGATACTTTGCGGAGTGTGTCCAATATAAGTGTCATGGCCAAATCTGCAGTATCTTCGGTGACGACCGGTGTATTGCTAAGGATAATACC
>JALRIU010000114.1 GCA_023255355.1 Pseudomonadales bacterium
CTTCAAAAAAAATATCCATTGCATCTGAAACAAGATCACGCTTTAGGTTAGGGAAATGGACATCAATAATCGCCTGCATCGTTTCGCGATCGGGAAATTGTATGAAATGGAAAAAACAACGTCGCAAGAAAGCATCAGGCAGTTCTTTTTCGTTATTACTAGTAATGATAATAATTGGGCGATGCTTTGCCACAATCGTTTCACCTGTCTCGTATACAAAAAACTCCATTTTATCGAGTTCAACCAATAGGTCATTGGGAAATTCGATATCAGCCTTATCAATTTCATCGATTAACAACACAACCTGCTGATCAGCCTCAAAAGCCTCCCACAACTTACCTTTTTTAATATAGTTTGCAATATCATGGACTCGATCATCACCCAATTGAGAGTCACGTAGGCGTGATACTGCGTCATATTCATAAAGACCCTGCTGGGCTTTTGTGGTTGACTTGATATGCCATTGAATCAGAGGTTTACCGAGGGCCTCAGCCACCTGCTCTGCAAGCATGGTCTTACCTGTGCCTGGCTCTCCTTTAATCAATAAAGGACGAGACAAGGCAATGGATGCATTCACAGCCATGCTTAAGTCATCAGTGGAAACGTAATCTTTGGTGCCTTCAAAACGCATAATTTTTACCCATTAGTTTTAACGCCCACTAACTTAATAGTTGAAGGAATTAAGAGCAATGTCAATTTGCGTAAGATGACAGTTTTTAATGAAAAAACGGCCAACAAATTTTGTTGGCCGTTGATTAAAGAACAAATGATTAGGATTTTTTATCGTCTTGATTCTCTAAATCATCCAACAAACTATCAAGATCATCTAAATCATCCAAACCATCAAATTCTTCATCAAGATCAGGCAGATCATCGGCGCTAAGATCATTGGCAACTAAATCTTGCAGAGCATCATCGGCCTCAACAAGAGATACTGCCTCATCCTCTGTTAAATCTACCATCAAATCGTCTTGCGGTTCGTCAACATCTAATGATACATCATCAAGCAAAGCGTCTAGATCATCCATGTTGTCGTCAGTGATGGATTGCTTATTTTCTTCATTGAGCATTTCATCCAATACTGAATCAAAATCTACATTATCAAGGGCAGAAAAATTTGTTGTTTTTTGCTTGGTTTCCGCGGGTTTAAATGAATCAGCCCCGAATGATAAGTCTTCTAGGTCATCGCCTAAACTTGTAAATACATCATTATCTTCTAAAAAGTCAGAAAGCTCTTCATCAGTGACTTCATCGTTTAATAATGGCAGGTCTTGATCGGCATCTATTTCGGACTCGATAGGTTCTTGTTCTACTGGCGTTTCGATTGAATCAAACTCATCGAGCTCTATCTCATTTTCTGCATCAAAAGCTAATGCATCTTCTTCATTGAGCTCCAGCTCTGACAATTGATTATCAAGGCTGGCTAAATCGGTATCTGTTTCGTCATCGATGGCAAATTCACTATCAAGTAGTGCATCGTGTTCGATATCCTCAATTAATTCATCTTCGATATTATCGTCAGCAATATCGTCAACGATTTCTTCATCATCCTCATCTTCACTCAGTTCTTCAGCAGCGAATTCATCTGGGGATAGATCTATATCATCCAAGGGCTCTACATCGTCTTCAGCAACTGACAAATCATTTTCGATTGTAACTTCAACGCAGTGGTCATCCAAGGACACATCATCTTCGCTAATTTCTTCGGCGATATGTTCATCTGGGGATAGATCTATATCCTCAAACGTCTCTAAATCGTCTTCAGCTATGAACTGAGGAGAATCATCAACGTCAAGCTCTTGTGTATCGGTTATAGTAATTTCGTCGTCTTGAGTTAATTCAGATTGAACTGGCGAGTCTTCATTATCTTCAAATACTTCTTCAAGGCTCTCTGTGGTATCTAGATCTTCATTGCTTAAAGGATCCGCAAGATCTGCAGGCTCATTAACATCAGATTTAGCAAGCGCGGCACCTTCAAGTTCTAGGTCTGCTAACTCTGCGTCATCCAGCATACTATCAAAATCAAGATCATCGTCTTCGGTGTCTTCATCATCTTGCTCTTCATGATGCATAGCCTCAACAACGTCTTCTTCGATAGCGTCATCAAAATATTCTGGGACTTCTGGTTCGTCATTTTCTACGCTATCTAGATTTTCGTCCTCAGATACAGCTTCATCTTCAGCTGCCAGCTCTGCTGCAGCCTGCTCAACAATATCATCGATATTGTCATCGCCATCATCTCGTTCAGCATACAACTCATCATCAGCCATTAATTCATCAAACGAAGGAACATCGACAGGTTCTGAATTATTTTCTTCCTCAATATCAACCGCTTGTAAGCTCGACAAGTCACCCATAGGAGCGTCTTCTTGACTTTCAATTTCTGGGTCAGCAAGACTTTCAGCCATCGGCGTAGATTCTTCAGGATTGTGTTTATTGCTTTTAATGCGTCGATAAATCCAAACCGCGATTAAAATAATTAATAGATTAGCGGCACCAACAGCAGCAATAATGAGTTGTTTGCGTGACAGGCCGAACATACCCTTTTCCTCAACCGGCTTTACGTTTTGAGGAGGTATAGGTACAGGAGCCACTTTAACAACAGGCTCAGGAACGACGCCTGGGCTACTTATAACTGTCTCAATTAGTGTTCTATTAAATGACTCACCATCGGTAAAACGACCGTAAGCTGATACATTCAGGGTGTAATCGCCAAGATCTCTTAACTCGCCCTGCCAGAGCCATCCATCCGCTGCATCCAGGGTTTTACTCTCACCATTGATAGCGGGGCTCAATGTCAACTCGTAATTTAAACTATCAATTTGTAAGTTTGGACTGTTAGGTGTAATCAAAACCGTTAATTGAGTACTTTCAGGATCAAAATTGATATCTGATGAAAATAGCGAGTTAATCGTAAATTGGGTTTTAACACGTCTATCAAATGTTGGCGACTTCACGTCCGCTTGTAATGCGAAGCTTCCAGTGCGATCTGTAGGCACACGATATTGGTAGCTGCCATCCTGGTTAGCGATTAAATCCGGTGACGTGGTTTCAGTAGTTGCAACATCAGTGAGCGTGATACCCACATCAAGTAAATTCAAAAACGCTTTATCGCTTACTATATTACCTTGCTGCAATACATCGAGCGTTATATCGGTAGAGCGACCTTGATCGATACTGCCTGGTAGTTGACTCAAGGCGATACTAAGGTTGCTAACAATTGATACACGGTTCGCCTCGTCTTCATCAGCCTTGATTTGCCATGTACCCTGCATAGGGTTGTTAATGGTCACTAAGTCGTAATCACTGCCACTATACCAACGCACATTTGATGCGCTTGAGTTAGCATCGATCAAGCTGCTATCAGGCAATATAAGCTGAGTTGCAGGAGCAGACTGGCTATGAAATACCAATGCGGTAAATTCATCGATCGACGCGTCGATATTAAATTGATTGTTCTCGATTGCCACTTCTGTCGCTGGCACTATGTTAGTTAGCGTTTGTAGAAAAATTTTACTTAACTCATCGGCGCTTTCAGCGATGGCAAATTGGCCGCCTGACTGAGAAGACAAACGCTGTAGGAGTTCTTCATCGGTATCTTTTGAAAGCGCTATGGTATGAATGACAACCCCTGCAGCTTTGTATCGATCTAAAATCTCACCGAGAATTCTGCTGCGTTCTGTGGCATCGGTACTGGGGTCATCGGAAATATCAACCATGCCATCGGTTAAAAGGATGATACTTGTTGGTGTTTTTTTGGTATCAAAAAAGCTGTAATTAAAATCATATGCAGCGTTATCTAGTGCTGCACCAATGTTTGTATATAAACCGTGCGAGGAGATATTCTTTGACGCTGCAATTGCCTGCTCACGCCACTTATCGTTAATAGGTTGTGGCTTTACAGCCATATTTACCCACTGCCCAAAGGTCCATATCCCCGCCCGTGAATCACTAGGCAGCAGGTTAACAATGAGTTGAAGTGCAGACTGGCGAAGATTGTTAGGATCGTTTTGCTTCATGCTGCCGGAAACGTCGATCAAAACCCGAACGTCAGTACTAGGGGTTATCTCTATCTCAGCAGCGATAACAACATAGCTACTTATAACTAAGTAGGCAGCGAATATGAGTTTGAGGCCTTTCATTATCTGTTCCTTCAGTCAAAGGGCTGGTAGCCTTAAGCGGAGCGTTTCTTGTATTTGACTACTATATAATAGGCGCTGGTTATCAAGATCGCCAACAAGGTCATGCCAAGCAAGCTAATTATTGCTTGTGTAGCAGACTCAAAATCCGCTGATAGGATACTCATGGTCATCTTCATCAGCGCGGGGGCAAAGTAAAGACGCTCTGTGTCTGTTGCTACTGGTGCTAACAAAACACCAAGATAGATACCTTGAAATAATATTCGAACAAATGGCCTGCGCCATTTTTTTATAAGGTGACGAAGGACAATAAGGCCGCCAATAACGCCAGCCCAATAAACAATCCATGATAAAAAATGTGCGAAATCTGTTAACACTTATATCACCCAATTAACAATGTGTTCTTCGTAATCTTCTTCTTTTATGTCATTTTCGCTCAAACAGAGTCCAGCCACAGATCGACCTAATTTTCTCGTCGACGTTGGATCCCCGCTTCGTAATGGATGCCATTTAGGCAGCCCCTCGCCTTCAGCTAAGCGACGATATGCACATGTCGATGGCAGCCAATAAAACTCGTGAATATTATCAGAGGTCAAAACCGTGCAGCCAATTACTTTGGTCTTGCGATTATCATAATCACAGCATTGCGCAGTGGCTGTATCTAGCAAGCGACAGGCAACTTTTGTGTAATATACTGCACCAGCATCCTCTTCATCCTCAATTTTATGCAGACAACATTTGCCGCAACCATCACACAAGGACTCCCATTGGGCCTGTGTCATGTCTTGCAATTTGGTAGTCTTCCAAAAATCAGCGCAATCTTCCATCCACGCCACCGGCTCCTGCTGCTGTGCTGGCCGCTCGGTCAGTGCTTCGCGGATGGCGGTGATGGCTTTGCTTATGATCCTCCCGTCGTAATTCAGTACAGGGTTTGTATTCACCAACCCATG
>JALRIU010000170.1 GCA_023255355.1 Pseudomonadales bacterium
AACGCATCAAAACCGCACTCACTAACCATTTTAGAGAACTCGGCCTCAGCCGACTGGCAGATAATTTTGGGAGGATTGAGGAAGATTTTTTGAATTGCTTCAACAAGTTGCTCTCCTCGCATATCAGGTAAATTCAAATCAACAAACAACGCATCAAAACTATTATCTTTGCCAACAAGCTCAAGGGCTTCTTTACCATTTTTGGCCACAACAACGTGATCAAAATACTTTTCCAGTAAAAATTGTCCGACCATAATATTTACATCATCGTCATCGACCAACAAGCATGTCTGTGAGCTATTTACACGCTGCAAGCCTTTAATTTCAGATTGGCGCGCTTGTAAATCCGCAACATTCTGCTGATCACTGAGCTGTGTTAGCAAAAGAGTAAAACACGTTCCTTTGCCAGCGGTTGATGCTACCGTGAGCTCAATTCCTAGAACTTCGCTCAACATCTTCACAATTCCTAGGCCTAGTCCAGTAGAACCTTTCGCATTCAAAATAGTCTCACGACTGTAATTTTCAAATGCTCGTTTTATATCTTTGATACCTAATCCAGTATCTTTGACTTGAATGCTGATACCGTTTGAAAAGCCTTCAACAATTACATTAACGCGTCCTTGCTCAGTATATTTAATGGCATTACTTATTAGGTTATCCAAGATCTGAGAAAGACGAAGATCATCTGTTTCACAATAAGGTGGTAAGCTTAATTGCTCAGTTAAAATAAATTCTAGGCCTTTATCATGCGCGAGAGCTCGATGCTGATCAAAACTCTGCCTAACCGTTTGCAATATATCTGTGGTATCCATTTTTGGCTCAATACCCCCTGCACAAATCTTGGAGATATCGAGAATATCGTCTATTAAACGGGCAAGTTTGGCTGAACTTTTACGGACCATGGACAGTAATTTGTGGGTTTGCTCATCACTATCAAATGCCTCAAGTACACTTACTGCACCTAAAATACCATGAAGTGGCGTGCGAATATCATGACTAATCTGGGCAAAAAATAAATCACGCATTTCAAGTGCTTCAGTCGCCTTGCGCTGTGACTCGATGATTGCCGTAACGTCAGTATGAGTTCCTGTAAATCTAATGGGACGACCTTTTGCATCACGCTCCGTGACTCGTCCTTGATCTAAGATGTAAACCCAAGAACCATTTTTATGTCGCATGCGGTGTGTATTCGCATAAGTTGGTGACCTGCCCTCAATATGATCGGCAATATCATCAAAACAGCTTTGCAGATCATTAGGGTGCACCCTTAGCGACCAATCATCGAGGGTTTGAGTTAGCTCTGAGGGGACAAGACCAAGCATTTCTGCCCAGCGATCGTCAAAAACGACTTCGTTTGTTTGTGGATTCCAATCCCACATCCCAACGTTGGCACATGACAAAACAAGCTCCAAGCGCTCCTTTACTGCGGCTAGATTTTCTGGAGTTTTGGTAATGAAGCTCATCAGTCGATTGCCTTTATGTTTGTCATAAAAGCGTAGACCTTGATTAGTTTTTAAGCAAAAAAAATTTTAATATTGATCTTGATATTCAATTGCCAAATTTTCAAAGCGAGTGTAGCGACTCACAAACGCCAGCTTACAGGTACCAATAGGTCCATTCCGTTGCTTACCAATAATGATTTCAGCAATACCCTTTTGATCGGTATCTTCGTTATACACCTCATCACGATAGATAAACATAATCACGTCAGCATCCTGCTCGATGGCACCTGATTCACGTAGGTCCGAATTGATTGGCCGTTTATTAGGGCGCTGTTCGAGCGTCCTATTTAGCTGGGAGAGAGCAATGACAGGACAATTAAACTCTCTGGCAACAGACTTTAAACCTCGGGATATTTCAGAAATCTCCTGGGTGCGACCTTCTTTGAAGCCGTTAATTTTCATTAACTGTAAATAATCGACCATGACCATACCAATATCGCCATGCTCACGCTGAATACGTCGTAAACGCGCGCGGATTTCGGTTGGTGCAAGCCCCGTGGAATCATCAATGAATAATGGACGATCTTTGATCTTTTTGACAGCGGTACTCAGTTTTGGCCAGTCTTCTTCGGTAAGCTTACCCGAAAACACATTTTTCACATCAATACGGCCTAAAGAGCCAATCATCCTTTTTACGATATCTTCAGCAGGCATCTCCATAGAAAACACTACCACCGGCTTGCTAGTCGCAAGCATGGCATTTTCGACTAGGTTCATCGCAAACGTGGTTTTACCCATCGATGGACGACCAGCAACAATTACTAAATTGGATTTTTGCAACCCTGATGTCATCTCATCAAGTCGTTCAAAACCTGTAGTTACACCCGTAATGGCAGTATCCGAATGAAACAGTTCATCAATTTGAGTCAAGGTTTTTTGCAGAACGGGATTCACCGCCTGAGGGCCACCCTCATTGGGGCGCTCGTCACGAATACGAAGAATATTGCTCTCTGCACTATCCAACAAAGCATCTCTACTAGAACCCTGACTATCATAAGCGCTGTCGACAATCTCTGAGGCAGTTTTTATTAATTGTCGTAGAGTGGACTTTTCTCGCACAATGGTGGCATAGGCACGAATATTAGAGACACTGGGCGTGTTTTCAGCCAACTCTGCTAAATAGGGCAAACCACCCACACGATCTAATTCACCAATACCTTGCAGCTTTTCTGCGACAGTGATGACGTCGATAGGCTGCTCTGCTGCAACCAGTCCAGCCATCGCTTCAAAGAGGATTCGATGATCAGCTCGGTAAAAATCACTTGGGGTAATAACATCAGACACAAGATCCCAAGCACTATCCTTGCCGGGAATCGACAACATTAATCCACCCAAGACCGACTGTTCTGCCTCAGTTGAATGGGGGACAACTTTTAACGTTGTATCGAAATCTACATCTAGGCGATCTGGATATTCATCGAGTTCGACGCCTGCTGCGTATTCGTCATCGGGTAGCGGGATATCTTCCATGGTGTCTTTTTTTAATGTCGGAGATTGATAATAAAAAAAAAGCGAGGAGAGTTAAACCCATCCTCGCTTTATTTTTTACAAAGTGTGTTTAAACACACCTAACTGAGTAAAGTTTACTCAGCCGCAACAGTCAATTTGATAGTTGCAGTAACTTCGCTGTGCAATTGCACGTCGATGTCGTATTCGCCTACTTCACGCAATACGCCGTTAGGCAAACGTACTTCGCTCTTGTTCACTTCGACACCAGCAGCAGTGATCGCCTCGGCGATATCACGTGTACCAATAGAACCGAACAATTTGCCTTCGTCACCGGCTTTGCTAGTGATAGTCACTGCAAGCGCTGACACTTTTTCACCACGTGCTTGAGCAGCAGCTAACGACTCAGCAGCAGCTTTTTCTAAATCAGCACGACGAGCTTCGAATTCAGCAACGTTAGCTTCAGTTGCTGCAACAGCTTTACCAAATGGCAACAAGTAGTTACGACCATAGCCAGAATTCACTTGGACCTTATCACCCAAACCACCTAACTTACCTACTTTTTCCAGAAGAATAACTTCCATCTTAAGTACCCTCTTAAATTTTGCGCGACGTCTAATCGCGGTTTTCATCTCACGCCGCGGTATGATTTACGCGACGACGCACATCTATAAAACTATCAATCACTGCCAACAGGCAGATGACAAACTTAACTGGATCAACCAATACTAAGCTTATGTAGAGCATCCATACCCAACGACGCTTGTTATGCGTTTTATTGAATAGAAAGTGCAACAAGCCCAGTCCACTCATCAACAACGGCATAGCAATGGCCATTGCCCATAGGGTATATTGTTCCCCTAGTGTCATGAGATAACCAGCACACAACAATAATGCCGCTGACAATCTTGAGTTAAATCGCAAAGCGCGAAACTCACTTGCAAACCCACCAGGGTTGTAGAGCGTGGCCTGCCACCAACGCGCTAACACAAGGCTGACTGAAACACACAAGGTATGCATCAATACCAAACCGCCGCTGATCAACTCTTTTGAGGGTGATATAATCACTACCTCTGGAGCGTCTGCAGGCAATCCTGCCTTAAACTGTGACACTAGTTGCTGCATGACCTGCACAAGCATGTCCAAATACCCAGATGCAACCGTTACAAGCACCCCGCCAACCAACAAACCAGTGACGGGAGCCATTAGCAACCCAAGTGAAAGCGATACTGTGCTTCGCAACACAGCTGCAACCACAAAGGCGCCAATCAACGTTGTCAGCGGCAATACCTCCGCCAGGAGATAAAGCACTGCTGCCGCTGGGAGAAGCGACCATAACAATATAATCGCTCCCTCAGACAAACCTTTTCGCAAAGTAACAAGCGCTACTACTGCCGCACCGACCCAAAAAAACAGGGAGGTTCCGGTGCCTAATGCCGCTACTAGCAATGCAGCAGCTCTGCTGCGCATTGCAAATTCAGCTATCGAACGCATTTAACCTCTCGGAGATACGTTCAAATCCACACTAGTTGTGTGAATCAGTATATGGAATCAACGCTAAGTAACGAGCGCGCTTAATGGCAGTTGCCAACTGGCGCTGGTATTTAGCATTTGTACCAGTAATACGACTTGGAACAATCTTACCAGTCTCTGAAATGTATGCTTTCAAAGTGTCCAAATCTTTATAATCAATTTGCTTTACGCCTTCAGCGGTAAAGCGGCAGAACTTACGACGACGGAAAAAACGTGCCATATCTTATCTCCTAATATTACCGCGGGTTATTCTTCTTCGTTGTCGTCGCTGTCGTCTTCAACGTCAGCATCGTCAACTAAAACTTCTTCTTCACGTGCAGGCTTGCGCTCGCGACGCTCACGACTTTCTTTCTCGCCTTTCATGATCAACGATTCTTCAGAAACAGCCTCATCCATACGGATAACAAGGTTGCGAAGAACAGCATCGTTGTAACGGAAAGAAGAATCTAGCTCAGCCATGACTTCGTCATTAGCTTCGATATTCATCAAAATATAGTGAGCTTTATGGATTTTGTTGATTGGGTAAGCCAATTGACGACGGCCCCAGTCTTCCATACGGTGAATTTGACCACCTTTAGAGGTAATCACTTGTGAGTAGCGCTCGACCATGCCGGGCACCTGCTCGCTTTGGTCTGGATGGACCATAAAAACAACTTCGTAGTGACGCATTGTAGCTCCTTACGGGTTAAAGTCTTCCGCAAAATACGGTAAGACAAGGAGACCTAAAAGATGGAATTACAGCCACCCTATAGGAATGAGGCGCGAATACTACAGATTACACAATTAATATGCAAGTATTTTAGTCGTTTCAGGGGTTTTCCTCGCCAAATAAGCACGCGAAATCTGATGGCTCCGCAAAGCTATTTTTGCCACTGTACTAAATTTTCCAACTTGCTAATATAGTAGGAATTTCTTAATGAGTTGAGATAATGTCAAACAAACATATTGATGATGTATTAATAGCCGTTAGACGCGTCATTAGAGCGACAGACTTACAATCAAAACACCTTGTTAAAAAAACCGGGCTAACCACACCGCAACTTTTGATTCTGAAAGCCATCCAAAGAGAACCTCAACTCACCTTAGGCGAGCTTTCTAGGCAAATTAGCTTGAGCCAAGCAACAGTGACTACCATTATTGATCGCCTTGAAAATCGAGAACTTATTCAACGGACACGATCATCGGATGACCGCAGGAAAGTATTTATTAATATTACCCAAATGGGCAGCGACATACTCAACACTGCACCACCAGTACTGCAAGAACAATTCATAAATCAGTTTAATAGCTTAAAAGAATGGGAACAAAGTATGATTCTCTCATCACTTCAACGGGTGGCCGAAATGATGGACGCACAACACATCGATGCCGCTCCAATACTTATAGTTGACCCGCCAACTAAGGGGGCCAACAACTAAGCTTTATTTTATTTAATTTAGTGTATGCAAGAAGTGAATATGATTTTCGTAGCGCTGCAATAAATCTAATAACAGCTGTTCTTGTCGCCAATCCATTACATCGTAGTCTTGTCCACCCTCACTAAGGTGAACCTCTGCTCGATAATAGTTCTCTGGATCATCTCCCTTAAACCCCCCCTCGGGCATACGATGACTTCGACAACGCACCTCATAGATAAAATCTAACTCACCACCATGGAAAACCTCTAGCCGAACTTTTCCAGAGATGCTGACCTCATCAATAACCTGACACTCAACACCATTTGCCTTTAGCTCATCAGCAAACTGTATTAAAGCCGGTTTCACAACATATAACTGAAACTTCATGACTTGGGTATTACCGGGAAATTTTAACAATGATGATAACCGGTCACGCCATGACTGCTGATTACTCACAGAAACAATTGGAGAAGGCACGCTCAGCGTTTGCGCATCACGCTTCACACTATCAACATGAAGCGCCTTAAAGAAGCCCCAAAGCGCCCACAAAAGGGCTAGTGAAAACGGCAGCGCCCCCACAATTGATGCGGTTTGAACAGCTGATAAGCCCCCTGCATACAACAACACCATGGTCACCAAGCCAATCATGACCGACCAAAGGATTCGCTGAAAAAGACTCGTGTCATCGCGACCATGCGCCGACAACATATTTAAGATCATTGCACCACTATCAGCAGAGGTCACGAAAAAAACAACGACCATAATGAGCGATATAAAACTCAACACCTCAGAGAATGGAAACGCCTCAAAGAACTGAAAGAGCGCTATGGCTTGATCATTACTGACCATATTGCCAAATTCAGGCAAGGTACCATCCAAAATCAACTTAATCGCACTACTGCCAAAGACACTCATCCAAAATAGATTAAATCCGCAGGGCACCAACATTGCGCCAATGATGAATTGACGTATTGTTCGCCCGCGTGAAATACGCGCGATAAATAAACCCACAAAAGGTGCCCAAGAAAGCCACCAACCCCAGTATAATATTGTCCAGCCGCCTAACCATGATGTAGGGCGGTAGGCATATAAGTTAAAGGTCTTAGAAATTAACTCTGAAAAATACACGCCGACGTTTTGCAAAAAACTTTGCAAGATATAGATGGTAGGCCCCGCCACCATCACACCAACTAGCAGCAACCCTGCCAAACCAATATTAATCTCTGATAATCGCTTGATACCAGCATCCAAACCCATGACCACAGAAAGCGTCGCCAAGCCTATTGTTACAACAATCAGCAACATCTGCATACCAATAGAGACCTCAACACCAAACAAATAGTTTAAGCCCGTATTAATTTGCATCACACCCAAGCCGAGGCTTGTGGCGATACCGCACAGCGTTCCAATGATGGCAAAAACATCTACCGCCGCTCCAATACGGCCATAGATCCGATCACCTATTAATGGATAAAGCGCCGACCTTAAGGTTAGAGGAAGGTTATGGCGATGACTAAAGTAGCCAAGTATCAATGCAACCAAGGCATAGATAGACCAGGCATGCACCCCCCAATGAAAGAAAGTCAAGCGCATAGCCTCGCCCGCAGCCTCAACGGTTTGACCTTCACCCTGAGGCGGGCTCATAAAGTGCATGACCGGCTCAGCCACACCGTAAAACATCAATCCAATACCCATCCCTGCTGAAAACAACATGGCAAACCAAGAGACATTGGAATAACTAGGAACAGAGTGATCCGGCCCTAATTTGATATCACCCAAGCGGGAAAAGGCTAAATAAAGAACGCAAACCAGGATGATCGCAACCACCAAGACATAATACCAACTACCGTATTGCACGATAGTCGATTGCATATCAGCATAAAGGGCTGAACTTTGTTCAGGAAAAATAACCGTGTACAGCACCAACAAAGACAAGAAAAACAGCGCGCCCTTGAAAACAGGCCTATCAATAAAAAATGTACCTGACTCAAAATGTTGAGGGGTTGTCATAAAATGCAAAATCCTTTGTGACTGTCATAAATGTTTAAATAGCTCTTTACCATACAGAACATTTCTTCTGTAAACAAAAAAAAACGCCCCGATTAAGGAGCGTTTTTGAACATAGCGACGAATATTAGAAGTTAAATGTCACGCGCATACCCATAGTGCGAGGTCTTGCATAAGATACTCGCTGCACATCGTTAACGAAGTTACGCGACATTTCGGCACGCTTATCGGTCAGGTTGTTGACATAGACCTCTGCAGTCCAATCATCTGTTGAAACACCACCGGTGAGACCCATCATTGTCCAAGATGCGATGCGGTCGCGGTTAATGCTAATAATATCGCTGTAAGATTCAGCAGAATGCGCAATATGCGGCATAACGTGAACAATCATATCGCCCGCCACAGCCCATTCATAACGCGCCTGTAAATTTGCTTGGAACTCAGGAGCAAATGCCAGACTATCGCCCTTCTTAACATCATTGGTTGGCGTTAACACCTCGGTAATTTCAGTATCCAAGAATGAAAAACCACCACTTAATGTTAAGCCAGGTGCAGCATTAGGCGCGAAGATAAAGTCACCCTCCATACCTTTAACTTCAGCATTAGCGGCATTATCCGAGAAGAACAAGTTGGTAATACTTGGGTCAAAAATAGTGGTTTGTAAATTCTCGATATCAACGAAGAAAATACTGCCATTGAAGCGTAACTGTTGGTCTAATAAATCGGTTTTCCAACCAAATTCATAGTTCATCACGTCATCGGTATCTAACTCAAACGGCACAGTAAAGGTGCCAGACGCATTGGTTTTTCCACCAGGGCGGTTGAGCAATCCAGGACGGAAACCCTCTGAAACCGTACCATACAACAAGACATCAGCACTTGGGGTATAGTTTAAGGTAACCTTAAAGATACTACCTTTTGCTGATGCCACATCAGGGGCATTAAGTGCATTTTTAATATAAGTACTATCGCCGTCGTAGGTTGCAACATCGTAGGTTACTTTAGCGCCACAGGTACCATTATTGGTAAACTTACCGTCACCATCGTAGAGATCTGAAATGTTGGTGCCGTAAGAATCGGTATCACCACCATTACCACCATTACAGAAAGAAGAGTTCGCAGAACCTT
>JALRIU010000278.1 GCA_023255355.1 Pseudomonadales bacterium
CATCTACCGTATCAATGGTGCTGACTTCCATCAACTCACCATCGTTTTCATCGTACATGCGCATGGCACCATCTTTAGGGGCACTGCGGCGGGCTTTTTCAACATTTCGTTGTTCATCATGCACATCGAAGGTTTTATTGAAGTCCATACCCATGTCTTCAAACATCACCATCGCTACCGCACGGCCTGCGCCGACCACGCTACCTGCGGGTGGCATAGAGGGACCACAAAGGTAAAGACCCTCGATGCCTGGCACACGATATTGACCGAGATCAGGGGTTGGACGATGCCCCACGCTTTGATAGAAGTATGGCGCCACACCGTGCACGTCACCCTGCAGCATTGAGTTAGGTGAATTGCGCTCCAAATCCAATGGCGTGTAGAACTTGTGGGCAATAATGTTATCGCTGTTCAAGTTCGATACGAAGTTCGATTGTTGGACGCGGCGCATTTCACCGAATTCTTCGCGGAATTCGTCCCAACGCGCTGCACCACCATCATCGCGGTTGTATGGGGCAAAACCTGTTGAGTGCCACATACCCGCACCGGCAGGCACGCGATAAGGATCAGACTTAGACTCATCGTTGCCGGCAAAGATCATTTTGTTAAGGTTTTCACCACGTTTTAGCGCATCGAAGTCGCGCTGTAAATCGGCCATGGTTTCGTGCTGACACAAGGTCAACATGATGGCTTTTTCTACGTCTTTTTCGGGGGTAATAAATTCGATTGGCTTTTTCAAATCGTAGTGCGACACAAACAAACTAAATGCGGCTAAAGTGGCATTTTCAGCACGTTTCAATACGGGCTCAGGTACACCATCGACGAATTGACGTATTTTATGTGGGTGCATAGAACCCAACACCGCATCTTTCGCCATGATTTTTTCGCCATCCATCAACTCTACGCCGACCGCGCGACCACCTGAG
Source organism: Pseudomonadales bacterium (assembly GCA_023255355.1). GTDB lineage: Bacteria > Pseudomonadota > Gammaproteobacteria > Pseudomonadales > JAHEIH01 > JAHEIH01. Next base: position 927 of record JALRIU010000278.1, read on the forward strand.
ACGAGGATTTTTTTGATTTCAGCATTAAGACGAATTTCGCCACCGTTAGCTTCAATCTGACGCACCATGGCTTCCGATAATTTACCTGAACCACCATAGGGTTGCGAAACACCGTAGGTATGCATTAAGGCAGTGAACATGATGGTCCCCATGCCGGTACCTAATTCATCAGGCAGCTGCAGGTTTTCAGATACAGCGCGAGCAATGTGCATTTTGACTTTATCTGATTCAAACCACTGATTGATGATATCCATGCTTGAACGTTGCATAAAGTCCAACATCAATCGACCTTCGTCGCTACTATCAAGCATGGCGCATAGGGCACCTAGTGGCGGCTGCGGCTTGTACATACCCGGCATAATCATCGGTAACATGCTTTGGCCAATTTTGACAAACTGGCGATACGCTTCGGCGTCTTTTTGTGACACCTTAGCGATCGATTCACAGGTTTTATCTAAATCTTGGTAAGTAAAAATAACGGACTGATCAGCAAAAATCGTCGCGTGGGGTACGTCAGAATACTTGTACTTCATGCCATGCTTACTAAACAAATCCAACTCATCGTTGGTGATCAGCGGATTGGCCTGAATCATGATATGCACACTAGAGTGCAAATCATGCCAATAGCCTGGCGTCAAAATTTGTTGAGTCGCAACACCACCACCTGCGTAACCATGACGTTCAAGAATCAGGACTTTTTTGCCCGCTTTTGCAAGGTAGCCACAGGTCGTTAATGAATTGTGGCCTGCGCCCATGGCGATAACATCGTACTGAGACATAGTGGCTCCTTAAGGGTGTAATTCTGGGAGTGGCTGACCGTCAATCTCAACGGCCGTCGCTTGGGTCAAAATAAAGTAAATACGACACACTTCTGTATTTGAGGGGTTGCGCCATAGGTGCATAGTACCGCGTTGTACGACGATATCACCTGGATGTAACAGGGTCTTTTCACCATCATCTAACTCAAGCTCTAATTGACCTTGAATAACAATACCATAGTCAAGGCTATTAGTACGGTGCATTGGCGAGGCTTGTCCAGGCAACATATCGACGACACGAATAACCGACCCCTGCTTTAACGTCAAACCTGCATCGCGCGCACGACCATCGGTTTCATCATTGTTATCTACCGGCAAATCTGGTGCCGTCCAAATCAACGCGAACTCAGCGTCACCACTAGGGATCAACTTGGTTTCAAATGCTTGATCGTCTTTAAAAATAGAACGGCCTGCAGCGTTATGCCCGGTCACGATGCGGCGTACTGGTTTTAAATTGGCCATAGTCATCCACTCTATCTAGTTAAAGCCGCAAGAATAATGAGTGCGTTTGGAGATGACAAATTGTGAATGCCGATGGGGATTATAGGTCCCGCAAATAAAGCAAAATATCAGTATCAGATTTGCTTATATTGTGACTCCAAACAACGAATAGCATTTTTCTTGACCCTTATGGAGCAAAAGTGAAAACTGTACGCCTCATAAATTAAGGATGTCTTTATGGTCACAGAAATCGCCCAGATTAAGGTCATTGCAGGAAGGGAAAAGGCTTTTGAAGAAGCTGTCGCTCAAGCCGCACCTCACTTTCAAGCAGCCAAGGGTTATATCAGCCTCAACTTAGAAAAGTGTATTGAAGACCCATCTATTTATCGTCTGGTGGTTGAATGGGAAACCTTAGACAACCACATGGTTGATTTTCGAGATTCAGAAGGGTTTGCCGCATGGCGTGCCCTGGCAAGCCCTCACTTTGCAGAACCACCCCAGGTGGTTCACACCGAAAACGTATTTAAAGCAGTTTAATTTTTAGGGGATTATCATGGCTCAATGGCTAAAACGTGGTCAAGCTGCAGATGTAAAAGCAGCCGCAGACAAACAAGTACGCGATATTGTAGAGGCCACTTTGGCAGATATCGAAACCCGCGGTGACGCGGCAGTGCGCGATTTATCAATCAAATTCGATAACTGGGATCGTGAAGATTACCGCTTGAGCGATGCAGAGATCCAAGCCTGTATTGATTCTTTGTCTAAACAAGATCTAAAAGATATCGAATTTGCCCAAACCCAAGTGCGAAACTTTGCCCAGATTCAACGAAACTCAATGCAAGATGTTGAAGTTGAAACCATGCCCGGCGTTATTCTTGGTCATAAAAACCTGCCATTAAACTCAGCCGGTTGTTACGTCCCTGGCGGTAAATATCCATTATTGGCCTCTGCCCACATGTCAGTGATTACTGCCAAAGTGGCAGGCGTACCTCGCGTGATTACCTGTGCACCGCCGTTCCAAGGAAAACCCGCCCCAGCCATCGTGGCAGCACAGGCATTGGCTGGCGCAGATGCCATCTACGCTCTTGGCGGCATTCAAGCTGTCGGGGCCATGGCCTTAGGAACAGAGTCGATTAAAGCTGTCGATATTTTGGTCGGCCCAGGCAATGCCTTCGTTGCTGAAGCCAAACGCCAACTGTACGGCCGTGTCGGTATCGATTTGTTTGCCGGTCCTACTGAGACATTAATCATCGCTGATGAAAGCGTTGATGCCGAACTCTGTGCCACCGATATTTTAGGTCAGGTGGAACATGGTCCAGATAGCCCAGGAATTCTGCTCACTAATTCTGAAAAACTCGCGCGTGAAACCATGGCTGAAGTTGAGCGTTTGTTACAAATT
>JALRIU010000312.1 GCA_023255355.1 Pseudomonadales bacterium
ATAGGGATTCGTTCGATCAATGCCAACAGGTAAATAGGCGGATCTAAATGCATCCATGGCACTTTGATCCAAACCAAAACCGTTATTAAATAGCGAAGCACTTGGCCAGTTATTCTGATCGCTTAAATCAGCCCCAGGATAAAACAACACTTGACCAGACAATACTGGCCCTTGTTCAGCAAGTGTTCTTTGTGCAACTACCGCTGCCAGCGTACCACCTGCACTGTCTCCACCCACAAATATCCGCTGAATGTTTCCTTTAACGATTTCATTATGATTAGCCACCCATTCAAATGCGGCATAAGCATCATTCACTGGCACAGGAAAAGGATATTTGGGAGCAAGGCGATAATCTATAGAAACAACAACTGCATTTGCTTTTTTAGCAAGTGCACGAGTTAATTGATCAAAGATATCTAAATCACCCAAAACAAATCCCCCACCATGATAATAAACAATCACTGGCAGGCTGGAACTATCAGTTAAAGGTCGATAGATTCGGCCTAAGATAGTTGTATCACCCACTGGGATTTGCACATCCTCGATTGATGCCATGCCTTCAACACCAACTAATCGCCCCATGGTAAAGATTAAATTAATAGGTAACTCAATTTTTTCTTCATTGTTGAGCGGCACAGGCGCGTTGAACGTTAATAATTTCAAAGATAATGCGGCAAGATAATCCATCCTGCCATGATTGGTTTTAGTCCAGGTCCAGCTGTAAACAAATAGCGCGGCTATGATTAATATCACTAAATATCGTTTTTTCATGATTGCCTACCATGGGGATGATTTGTTTATTATAAGAGTCAAGAATACCTGAATTATCTTGTACTAAAAGCACAATTTCAGTTTCAATGGCATTAATAACATAAAAGGATCAACAAATGAAAAAGTGGTTATTACGTATATTAGTTGGATTGATAGTCATCATTTTAATCCTAGCTGCCTATGGATATTACCAAGCCAGATCAAGAGGTTTTCTACGCGATCCTGTATATGATCAAGTGCCACCAGAGATTGGCACACTCAAACATCCTGCAGTTTTAGTTGTCTCAAAAACAAATTCTTTTATTCATAAAGAGGCCATTCCTGCGGCTGAATCACTCATTAAAAAATTAGGCGAAGAAAACGGTTGGTCGGTATACATAACCGAAAATGGTGCTGTTCATAACGATCAGGATTTAGCACGATTTGATACAGTCATTTGGAATAATGTCACAGGTGACATTCTTACCGAAAGTCAAAAAGACGCCTTTAAACGTTATTTAAAACGCGGTGGCGGTTGGATTGGTCTGCATGGCGCCGGTGACAACTCTCATAGTTGGCCGTGGTATGTGGACACACTCATTGGAGCGACGTTCATCGGCCACCCGATGGATCCACAATTTCAAGAGGCTAGCGTCATAATCGAATCCCCAGAATCTTACACCATGCAGCATCTGAGCAGCCCATGGCAGCGGGTCGACGAATGGTATTCGTTTGCATCGAGCCCGCGCAGCAACGACCGAACAATTCTCGCTACACTAGATGAAAGCACTTATATTCCAGAGCAATTTGGTAAAGATATGCGAATGGGTGATGACCACCCAATTGTTTGGCAACGCTGCGTAGAAAAAGGACGTGCGTTCTATTCAGCCATGGGGCATACCGCCGAGAGTTTTAACTCCGATGGCCCCCACATCGAAATGCTTAAACGCGCTATTGAGTGGACCGCTGGCTTGGTACCCAATGCATGCCAAGATAACAAGATAGATGACGATTATCTCAACAAACCCTATGTTGATATCGATGAGTGGCGCACAGAACCTGAAATACATCGCTATGTGCATGGAGGTTTCACCGGCACAGACACGCGTTTTTCGTTTTATTTCCCAGCGGCAGAACGTTTTGAAGGACGCTTTTTCCAATACGTTACGCCCGTACCTATTCACGAGAATTTAGCGCAAGGCGCTACCGGTGAAGAAAATCGAGCTCAGTTCGCATGGCATAGCGGTGCCTATTTTGTTGAAACAAACGGCGGCGGTAAAGATTCTTCTCCAGTTCCTGGCTCGCCTATCGATCCAGCCATTGGTGCCTATCGCGCTAACGCGGCTGCAGCAACCTTTTCGCGTCAATTAGCCTATAAAATGTATGGTACAGAACGTATTTATGGGTATCTTTCAGGTGGCAGTGGTGGAGCCTATCGCACTATTGGGGGCCTAGAAAGTGCTCCTGACGTTTGGGATGGCGCAGTACCCTATGTCATGGGATCACCCATGGCGATACCCAATGTTTTTACAGCCCGTCTTTACGCCTATCGTGTATTGGGCGACAAACTTGACCTGATCGCCGATGCTTACGACGCCGGCGGCTCAGGTAATGTCGATGCGTTTTTGAATAAAGAAGAGTTAGCCGCATTCAAAGAGGTGTCAGGGCTTGGGTTCCCATTAACGGGATGGCACGAATGGCGTGGACTGGGAATGCATGCCTTCCCTATTTTGTACCCTACAGTCATGTGGGTAGATAACACCTACCGCGATGACTTTTGGAATAAACCAGGCTATGAAGGCTATCAAATGCCAACCAGTTTAAAAGATAGTCGTTTTAAACTCGAGACTACCATCCTGACACCCTTATCTAAATCTGATGCAACAACATTGGGGTTTGACATGGGATATATGGCTGGCGAAGCCCATGGTACAGCAGACGACTCATGGAAGCAAAGCCAGGCCAGAGGTGAATCTATTATCCCAGT
>JALRIU010000318.1 GCA_023255355.1 Pseudomonadales bacterium
GGCTCTTGTAAAAAACGCTCAAAATTATAAAAGGCAACGTAGCCAAAACGGCCACCAAGCACCACGCCCATGGCGCCGTAAAAAATAAGGTCTTCCACCGCATTCGGTTTAATAAACCCACCCCGTCGAGCTTTGCGCAGCGACAACCACCAAGCACCGGCAAAGCCAAACATATACATTAAGCCATACCAATGAATTTTTAAGGGGCCTAGGGCGATGGCAACTGGGTCGATAACGGGATAACTCAGCATTATAAAATATTCTTAATTATCATTGTTAAACCAATACAGACCAGCAGAAAAATGAAGATACTTTGCAATATCGATGGAGACAATTTACTCGCCGTCTTAGCACCGAATTTCGCAAAAATCGCACTGGTAGCAATAATACCGATAAAGGCAGGCAAGTAAACATAGCCAAGACTATATTCAGGCAAATTTTCATGCTGCAGCCCCTTCATCGCATTGGTTAATGCTCCCATTAACGCTATTGGCAAACCACATGCGGCAGAGGTCGCAACCGCAATCTTCATATCAATACCGCGCCAACGCATAAAAGGAATATTTACATTACCCCCGCCAATACCAAATATCGCCGATACCCAACCGATAACGACGCCAGCGCCAACCATCCCAGCAGGTCCAGGCAGCCCTTTATTCGATGATGAATCAAAGCCAAACGCCATTTTGGTTGCAACAGTAATAGCAAACACACCAAGACATATTTGTAAGGTCGCAGCGCTTAAGCTCAACGCAGTGTTAACGCCAAACCATACCCCCAAGAGAATTCCTGGCGTTAAAATCTTAAAAATAGACCAATTCACGTTGCCTAACTTATTGTGAGCATGAACCGAGCTTATTGACGTTACCGCGATGGTTGCCAGCGAGGTCGCAACAGCCATATGGGTTGCAATATCCCCCTCTATATTATGTAAAGCAAAACTGAAAATCAGCACTGGCACGATGATAAGACCACCGCCGACACCTAACAGTCCTGCTTGAAAACCGGCAAACGAACCTACCAGTAGATATGTGATCAATTCCTGCATAGACTGTAATCCTTGAGGCAGCGCCTCAACGGAGGACACCATGTGTTTAATACTGATCGCAAAAAATAGACATCCACAATGGAATTTAGTGATTGCGGCAAACCGGGATGAATTCTATCAGCGGCCCGCAAGTATTGCTAATTATTGGCAAGACCGGTCACATTTATTGGCAGGCCGTGATCTAACGGCAGGCGGAACATGGTTGGGTGTTGATTTATGCGGCCGTGTTGCTGCTATCACCAATGTAAGGCAGGTTCCATTACTGAATGGTCAGCGCTCAAGAGGTGAATTAGTGTGTGAATTTTTAGATTACCAACACAATGTTGAAGATTTTACTCCGCAACATTCGCTTCAAGATTATGGTGGATTTAATTTATTAATCGATGATGGCCAGCACGCTCGATGCCTCTCCAATCGCAATCCTAGTCAATCCTTAGGCGATGGTATCTTTGGCCTTTCCAATGCTGGGTTAGAAACCCCTTGGCCAAAGGTTGAGCGAGGTAAAGCGCTGCTCAGCCAAGCACTCGACAGTACAGATATCAGTAGCAGCTTATTTGCATTATTACGAGATGATTTTAGTGCGAAAGATGAAGACCTACCGGATACCGGTGTGGGTATTGAGCTAGAACGTTTATTGGCTCCAATTTTTATCCAAAGCCCCGATTATGGCACTCGTGCTAGTACAGTGGTTTTACGAAGCAGTGAAGAATTACTATTTATAGAAAGAAGTTATGCCGCAGACGGCAGCATGGCTAACGAAGCAGCGTTTAGGCTATCTCTGCCGAAGACTGGAACATCCGACTCAAGCCTAGCTGACGAATAAGCTGATCGATACAGCGTTGCACGTCCATTGAATCTTCTAGCTCGAGCACTTGGTGCAACAACTTTTCAGCTTCTTTGATACTCACTTGGCGAAGCACAGACTTGACCCGTGGCAAGTTGTTGGCACTCATTGAAAGTGTACTGTATCCCATGGCCATCAATAAAATTGCAGCCCCTGGATCACCCGCAATTTCGCCACATATCGATAAGCTTTTACCTTCGGCACGTGTGTCGCTTGCAATCTTTAACAAGGCCTGCAGCACCGCCGGATGAAATTGATGGTATAAATCCGCCACACGAGCATTGTTGCGATCAACCGCTAATAAATATTGAGTAAGGTCGTTACTTCCTACTGAGATAAAATCGACCCGATGAGCCAATTGCCGCGCTTGATAAACCGCCGCAGGGACTTCTATCATTACGCCGATCTTGGGCTTTTCAATGTCAAAACCTTCTTCGAGCAGCTCTTCGTAACAACGATTAAACAGCTCCAACGCCTCATCCAGTTCAGGCACGTTGCTTATCATGGGCAACATGATACGCAAATTGCCAAAGCCCTCATTGGCTCGCATCATGGCACGTAATTGCACCAAAAAGATTTCAGGGTGGTCGAGTGTTACGCGAATCCCACGCCAACCTAAAAAAGGATTTTCCTCTTCAATTGGAAAATAAGGTAGTGCCTTGTCTCCGCCAATATCAAGGGTTCGCATAGTCACCTGATTTGGTGCAAACGCTGCTAAATGTTCACGGTAGATGCGGCGCTGTTCTTCCTCTGAGGGGAAGCGTTCACGAATCATAAAAGGCATTTCGGTACGATACAGGCCTACACCTTCGGCTCCGTGATCAATCGAGCGACTGACATCAGAGTTAAGTCCCGTGTTGACGACCAATTCAATGCGTTTACCATCTGGTGTTTCACAAGGTAAATCTCGAAGGGCAAATAATGCAGAGAGCTGATGCTGCTCATCTTCCAATACATGGAGAAAATGCGCCAGAATCTCTTCACCAGGATTGGCATATACAGTACCAGAATATCCATCGATGATGAGCTGATGGCCGTCGAGTTGGGCATAGGGAAGATCCATAGCTCCCATAACGGTTGGAATACCCATGGCTCGCGCCATAATTGCAAGATGGGAGTTACCCGAACCGCGCACCGAAATGATACCCACTAATTTATCTTTAGGGACTTCACCAAGCATCGACGCTGTGAGCTCTTCGCCCACCAGGATTGTTTTTTCAGGATATTCGCGCTCGCTCTGATCGGCATTTTGCATTTGCGATAGCACGCGCCGACCAAGATCTTTAACGTCCACAGCGCGCTCACGGAGGTAGGCATCATCCATCATCTCGAAGGTGCGAACATGATCCAGCATGACACTTGCCAGCGCGCCCTGAGCCCATTCGCCTTGACGAATTTTTGCCTGAACTTCATTACCTAACGCGTTGTCGTTGAGCATCCCCAAATACACATCGAATAAGGCACGCTCTTCAGGTCGCAACTGGCCGGTAAGCTTTTCTCGAATCTGCCAAATATCCAAGCGTACAGCATCAATCGCAATCGCAAAAATCTCTAATTCTGCTTTGATATCCTGTGCGGGCTTAGAAGGTACCGCTTCTAAAACAGCCTGAGGCGAGGCGACAACTGCAGTGCCTATCGCGGTGCCACGCATGGCGCCAATACCAGAAAATTTGGCATTGGTGCGCATTTGAGGTGTCTCACCAGCTTCATATATACGCAATGCACCAGAAGCTTCGGCGTGCGCAATAACACCCGCCAACTGGGCTGACAAGGTAACAAGAAAGGCTTCTTCGGATTCGTCAAAACGACGCGTCGCTGTCTGCTGCACAACTAAAACACCTAAGATACGACGTTGGTGGATAATTGGTACACCTAAGAAAGCATTGAAAGGCTCTTCGCCAAGACCGGCTAAAAATTGGAAGCGAGGATGCGTATCTGCTCGCTCTAAATTGATAGGTTCTTCACGCATGCCCACCAAGCCAACCAGACCTTCATCTAGTCCAAGTGAGACCTTGCCACAGAGTTCTTCATTGAGACCCATAGTGGCTGACAAAACAAACCTTTGGGTCGCTGGATCCATCATATAAATCGAACAGACGTCTGTTTCCATGGAGTGCGCAACGCGTTTTACGATGAGCGAAAGCGCCTCGGTTAAGTGTTTAACCGAATTAACTTCTTGGATGATACGTCTAAGCGATGTCAGCATAGGCTAGGCATTTCGAACAATTCGCGCATGCTTAGCAGAAAGCTCTCGCATCGCGCGACGATAAACATCTCGTTTAAAGGAAACAACCTGACCAAGCGGATACCAATAACTCACCCACTGCCAGTGATCAAACTCGGGGCGTTCGTTAGTGTTATCAAATTTGACTTGGTCGTCATTAGCCAACATTTTAAGCAAAAACCATTTTTGTTTTTGGCCAATACAAAGTGGCTTTGAATTTTTACGAATCAAAGCTTCTGGCAATTTATAACGCAGCCAACCTTGGGTCTCCCCAATAATTTCTACATCTTGAGGTTTAAGACCAATTTCTTCATTGAGTTCACGGAACATAGCTTGCTCAGCACTTTCTCCCTCATGGATTCCACCTTGAGGAAATTGCCATGCATCCTGACCATTGCGGCGTGCCCACAACACACGCCCCTGACCGTCGGCAACCATAATACCAACATTGGCACGGAAACCATGACGATCAATTAAGTTTTCGTTTTTTGGGCCTGACATGAATTATCCTTATTGGCAAAACGCAAACGACAAAAAATTTATTCGGCCGTCCAGTATAGGCGAAAACAAAGCAATTAGTCGAATGGTGTTAGTTAATTTTCCTAGAATTCATTAACTTATAGGCAATTGATTAGAAATAACAATGGCCCTATGACATTAAAATCAAGGGCCAGATAAAGAGCTGATTTAGGCGATTACGAAGGAATCACCCGACAAAATAGGGCTTTTAAATACTCTGTTTCAGGAATGGCTGGATGGATAGGATGATCAGCTCCCTGGCCGCCAGTACCAAAAATTTGAATCGAACGATCGATATGCCGCCCGCCAGCACGCACAATGTTGATCAATTGATCACGCGTCAGGTGCATCGAACATGATGCACTAACTAGGATGCCATCACGATTTAACAGTCTTAACGCCAATTGATTAATTCGGTGATAGGCTTGCTCACCCTTAGCAGCATCTTTGCGTTTCTTAATAAACGCCGGCGGATCAACCACCACGATATCAAATTTCTCATCGTTATCACGTAGTTGCTGCATGGCATCAACCGCATTACCCTCAAGGGTAGCGACTTTATCTGCCACATCATTTAATACCGCGTTTTGATGGACCCACTCAATAGCTTGCGCAGAGCGATCCACGCAAAAAACCTCAGAGGCGCCTGCTTTTGCTGCCTGCACACCCCAGCCACCAATATAGCTGAACACATCGAGTACTCGCTGGCCTTTAGCAAGCTGCTGTAAACGAGCACGATTTTCGCGATGATCATAAAACCACCCGGTTTTTTGACCTTGCCAGACTGGCGCCATAAATCGCGTGTTATTTTCAATCAATTCAACCTGTTCAGCGACCTCTCCATGCACAACTCTGATATCTTCTTCTAAGTTTTCATCAGAGCGGGCAACGCTATCATTTTTTAATAAGATACCGCTCGGCTTAATCACTTTGACCAAGGCATCGACGATATCAGTGAGCATCGAATCCATCGCTGCACTGCTGATCTGTACCACACAAACATCACCGAATCGATCGATCACAAGTCCAGGCAAAAAGTCAGAGTCGCCATACACCAATCGGTAATAGGGCTGATCAAAACAGCGCTCACGAAGGCTTAGTGCAATATTAATACGATGGACGATTAATGATTTATCAAGCGGGTGTTTTTTCTCACGACTGACCAAGCGAGCACAAATTAAATTGTTTGGGCTCATACATGCATAGCCGACAAACTTACCTTCAAAGGTAACAACTTCAACTTGCTGGCCAGCCTCATACATTTTTAACGGCGAGCGTTTGCTATCAACCTCGTTGCTATAAATCCATTGATGCCCTTGGCGTAAACGACGGTCTTGATTTTTACCAAGGATTAGAGATTGAAAGGACATAGTGTGAACCTAAAAATAAAAAAGCCAGCAGCATATGCTACTGGCTTATATAAAATATATAAAAACGATTATTCGTCAATTTCAGCAGCGTAACCATCTGCATCTAAAAGGTCGTCTAACTGCTCTTCATTTTCTGGCTGAATACGGAACAACCAACCATCACCATAGGGATCTTCATTGATGGTTTCAGGAGCATCTTCAAGTGCTTCATTAATTTCGAGAACTTCACCAGACACTGGCGCATAAATATCGGAAGCCGCCTTTACGGATTCGACTACTGCACATTCAGCACCTTGAGCCACAATGGAACCTACTTCGGGTAACTCAACGAATACAACATCACCAAGAGCATCTTGGGCATGATCGGAAATACCAACGACTACACTGCCGTCTTCTTCTAGGCGAGCCCACTCGTGAGATGAGGCATAACGTAACTCTGTAGGGAGGTTACTCATTTTTAATAACTCCATGAAATAAGCTGATCAATTGGGCATTTTACTCAGTCGAGGTTTCTTAATTCAACCGGTTTTTTCGATATTGTTAAACCTATTTGCGACATCAATGACTCTTCATTTTTATGTTGATCTTTGAACAACCAATAAGTATTGATTAACACGCCTAAGAAAATAATGGCACACCCTATTATTTTCTGAGTAGAAAAAGATTCTTCAAGCCAAATATACGACATTAAAGCAACCCAGATTGGATCAAATGTCAAAATAATAGCAATGACTGTAGAGTTACCATAAGACTGCGCTACAACCTGAAGATAATATCGAAGCGCAGATGCTAAAAGCGCCGCCGCAAGTAATAATTCCCAAATTGTTTCAAAATTTTTAAGAAACACTTCTCCACTCAACAATCCTGTGATGCCACACAACAAACTGGCTGACAATAACTGTAATGCGGTTAATGGCATATTTGGAATTTTTGCAGCGTATTTAGCACAAACATTAAAATAGACCGCATATAAAATAGCACTGAGTAGAAATAAAACGTCTATCCAGTCGAGGGCATCAACTTCAGAAATATTAAGTAACAATAACCCAAATGTAACTATGCCTAGCGCGAACCAAGTAACAGATTGAATTTTGGCATAGAAAAAACAAGCGCCAACAATTGAAATAAATATAAAAGTTGTCCCACCTATAAAGGCACCAAGACCAAGATGGTTTGATTGATTGACGACTGTCACCCAAACAATCATTTGCAACCCAAGTAAAAGGCCGGTTGCAAGTGATCTCTTTATATCTTGTATGGAAAGTTTTGTGAGTTGTCTGTAGCACAAGAAAATAAGAATAATGGCTGCAATTAAAAACCGTACGCTTAAAAAGGAATAAGGATCTGTACTTGCTACAGCAAACTTAGTCAGCAACCACCCAAGGGCTGATAAAAAACTGACAATTAAAAATAACAGCTGAGGCAAAGACTTAACCCTTATTTGTATGACAAATAAGGACTATAAAGATTATTTTTAACTATTGCTAACGTTTTGTAATATTTGTTAAAAATTAATCGCTTAAGTTATTTTGCTGTTCGAGCTTTCTCTCAATGACCTCTAATGCACCATCGATGAGATAAATCATCATATTTTTTGCACGATCAACTTGGCCGTTAGCAATTGCCAAATAAATTTTTTCATGATCATTACAAACATCATTATTACTGCCTTTCGCAGGAGTTGTATGTTGAAAACTTACATTAAGGGCAGTTTGTATAAAATCTTTAAACTGGTAAATAAAACGATTACCGCTAGCATTGAGCAAACTTATATGAAAATTCATATCCGCCTCATGCAAACCTTCAAAATCATCATCAGCAACAGCTCGCATTTCCTCCATAGCCTTACCTATAAGCGCTATAGATTCTTTATCAGCTCGAGCAGCAGCGAGCGATGCAGCTTGAGGCTCAATAGCAATTCGAACTTGCAGGAATTCTTTTAAAACTTGTAATGATGGCTTCGAATCTAAAAGCCAAGACAAAATTTTAGCATCGTAAATATTCCATTGTTGCTCAGGTTCGACGCGAATACCTTGGCGAGGCTTTGAGCTTATTAAACCTTTAGAGGTAAGAATTTTTACTGCTTCTCGAATGGCAGTTCGACTTACACCATAAGTTTCTGATAATTGCGCTTCAGTTGGCAATGCTCCGCCAACAGGGATATCCCCTGAAACAATTTCTTTACCAATGGTATTTGCCACCTGCTGAGATAAATTGATGTTTTCAAGTTTAGACACAATAGCTCCACAGACGTTGCCGACAAAAAATAAGTATTATAATATCCATAGCTCATAACACTTCAAATAATATAACACTAAATAGAGATGCAATCATGATTGAATTGAGCTCCCTTGACTGGATTGTTCTGGGTATTTTCCTCGCCTTATTAGCCGGTGTAGTTATCTGGTCTATTATGCAAAAAGAAGAAGATACTACCGACTACTTTTTGGCAGGTCGCAATGCCACATGGCTAGCCATTGGGGCATCGATATTTGCCTCGAATATTGGTTCAGAACATTTAGTAGGACTTTCAGGTACCGGCGCATCCACTGGTATGGCACTGGCACACTGGGAATTCCAGTCCTGGATCATTCTTTTGCTCGGTTGGATTTTTGTTCCGTTTTACTGGAGCAGCAAGGTCTACACCATGCCAGAGTTTTTGGAACGCCGCTTTAATAGTGCCTCCAGAACCTTTCTGTCCATTATTTCTCTGGTGGGCTATGTACTAACTAAGGTCGCTGTCACGGTGTACGCAGGAGGGGTGGCATTTCAGACCATCCTCGGTATCGACACGCTCTGGGGCATCGACTTTTTCTGGGTATCTGCGATTGGGCTAGTCGTCATTACCGGTTTCTACACTGTGTTAGGCGGTATGAAAGCCATCATGTGGACGTCGGTCCTTCAAACCCCCGTGCTGATTATTGGGTCTGCGGTCATCCTATGGGTAGGCCTCGACAAAGTTGGCGGCTGGGCAGAGATGGAGCGTATCAACGAAGCTAAAATGCACCTTATTTACCCAATGGGGCATTCTGATTTTCCATGGCCTGGAATTATCTTTGGTTCATTCATTATTGGTTTTTGGTACTGGTGTACCGACCAATATATTGTGCAACGCGTGCTTTCAGCAAAAAATATCCAACAGGCAAGACGCGGTACAATTTGGGCAGGTTATTTAAAACTACTCCCGGTATTTATTTTCTTGGTCCCCGGCATGATCGCTTATGCCCTCAAGGCAAAAGGCCTTATGCACTATGACACCCCTGATCAGGCTTTCCCCGCTTTAGTATCAGAATTATTGCCCTCGGGTGTTAAGGGCATCGTGATTGGCGGTCTACTTGCAGCATTAATGAGTTCACTGGCCTCACTCTTCAATTCTTCAGCGACCTTGTTCACTATCGATTTCTATAAAAAGTATAATCCTCAGGCTGACGAGAAAAAGCTGCTGCATGTTGGCCGAATGGCAACTATTACGGTCGTGATACTCGGTATTCTCTGGATACCCGTAATGAGTTCAATCGCCGATGTGCTCTATGAATATCTACAAAGTGTTCAGTCATTAATTGCACCTAGCATTGCCGCTGTATTCTTACTTGGAATTATAAGCAATCGCGTCACCCCAACCGCTGGTTTTGTTGGCTTAGTCGCCGGCTTTGTGCTGGGCATGATCAGGCTGTTCATGCTGCCCTTTAAAGCCGAGGTAGCTGGCAGTTCAGTGGCATGGATTGTAGAAATGAATTGGCTGTATTACTGCGTAATGTTATTCGTTATTTGTGTGGTGATCATCATAGGCGTGAGCTTCTTCACCAAGCCAGCAGACGAAGAAAAACTAAAAGGGCTTACCTTCCCAAGTATGGGAAAAGAGCAGTGGAGTGAAGTTGCCGCTGGTATTGATAAATGGGATTACATCCACACCGCCGGTATTATTTTAATCACGATATTTATCTACTATCGTTTCTGGTAATTCACTGGCAGGTGATATTTTTATATATCGCCTGCTTATTTCCTGGGTACATACTATGCGATCTGTTCTGTTGTTCATTGCCTTTGTTTTAAGTGTTAATAGCCATGCACTACAAGTCGAGGTCCACGACCCTGTGATGGCAAAAGAAGGCGATTATTACTACGCCTTCAGTACAGGGCCTGGTATTACGATCTATCAATCAGAAGATATGATCAATTGGCGCAGAACAGGAAGGATATTCGAAACAGAACCAAGCTGGGCTAGAAAAGATATCCCTGAATTTATGGGCCACTTATGGGCACCCGATGTATTTTATAAAAATGGCCGCTACTACGTGTATTACTCAGCCTCGGCCTTTGGTAAAAATACCTCTGCGATTGGCGTTGCAAGCACTCCCACACTAAACCCAGACGCAGAAAATTACCAATGGATCGACCATGGCAATATTCTTCAATCGGTTCCCGGGAGAGATGATTGGAATGCTATTGATGCTGCCATCATAGAAGATGATCAAGGTAATATCTGGATGAGCTTTGGATCATTTTGGAGCGGGCTAAAAATGGTAAAACTTGACCCCTCTATGACCAAAATTGCACAACCTGAGGTTTGGCATCATATCGCGTCCCGATTACCTGCGGTTCCAAGTAAGATCGAAGAAGCAGGTCGTGGCGCTATCGAAGCACCCTTTATCTTTAAACATGAAGACTATTATTATTTATTTGTCTCGTTTGATCTTTGCTGTCGCAAGGAAAATAGCACCTACAAAATTATGGTCGGCCGCAGCAAATCCATAACAGGGCCCTATGTCGACGCAAAGGATGTACAACTCAACCAAGGAGGCGGAACCTTAGTTTTACAAGGCAATGAAAACTGGACAGCAGTTGGTCATAACTCTGTGTATCATTTTGACGGCCAGGATTTTCTTGTCACGCATGCTTACGAAACCGCTGATAACCATCTACAAAAATTACGCATTTTACCGCTAAATTGGCAGGATGGTTGGCCGGTGGTTGATCCTCGTGATTTAGATCATCGCACAACCAATCTAATTGAATAAGCTATCTAAGTAATTCAATACCATAAATGCCACCAGCAACAGAATTTGGTTTGGCCTCAAACCGCAGCTGGTGGTAACCCTCAGATTGCGCTTGCATTATCGCCTCAGAAATAGGGTAGTCGATATAGTAGAACGCATCGCCATTGTTGATTTCCTTTACAGGTAGACTTACATCAGCCAATGTTTGGCCATTAAATTTAATTGCAAATTGACGCCCGCGATCACCAACAAAATAAGTAATTCTTAAAAACTTGGCTTCATTTTTAACATCGCGCAAACGATAACTAAACCACTCATTAGAATCGCGCCAATGCTTGCCAGCATTCCAACCGGAGTTACTCTGACCACTGGCAAAATCATGCTCAACTTCTGGTTGTTGTTCACCAGGATTGATCTGATCAATGAGTCGCGCTAAATAAACTTGGCGTTGTCGTTCTTGCGCCTTTAAATCAGCAATATAATTTTTAAACCCTGTGCTGCTGTATTGCGGCAAGTAAATACTGTAACGACTATCGTGAACTCGATAAAAGGGTACTAGCGATTCAACAGCTTCGATCTTGCCATCGACACTGGTTATGGCACGAGTGGCCTTAAAATCGAGCCGGTCTTTGGCTGTACGTATTAAGCCTTCTAAAAATGTTTCTGGCTCGCCAACCAACATAGGAATTTTTTCAATTGGACATTGAGCCCCACTAGCGATATGCCCCATGCGGCTGTCATCCGCAATAAAAGCGAGAGATTCATCACCGGGTAATTTAATCGGTGCAGCCATAACCCAAGGACCATAAAGCACAGAAAAATAATTGCTTTTATCTGGCATCATTTCAATGCGAGGGGTAATGCTATAGGAGATATTAAGACGATCGTTTGGTGACCATTTCCGTTGGATTTTCCAGTAACCATTGGTCAACGCAGGGTTAATGATACGATCGTTTAATTTCAGCGTTACTTGCTGATCAACTAGCCATGATGGCTGCCTGATACTTAGCACCCATTCAGCGTCGGGTGATTTTAGAACATTAAATTCCAATTCATCGTCATCAGGGAGGCGATTAAGCTGCTGAATATTAATGCCCTGCTGTTGCCAATCGAGTGTCGATGGAATAAATAAATTAACTTTAAGTTCATTATTTTGATGGGCATATATCATTTTGCCGTAGAGACTATGGTTTTCAATGCCAGATCCAACACAGCACCACATTGAATCTTGCGCCGATGAGTACTTGCGATAATGCCCTGGCATCATTGGGGTGAAATAAACTAATCCGCCATGATCAGGGTGTTGTGTAGACAGGATGTGGTTAAACGTTGCTCGCTCAATGTATTCCAAATAGGCAATGTCATCAGAAGCTAAATACAACTGTTCAGATAGCTTAAGCATGTTGTATGTATTGCAGGTTTCAGGGCCCTCGTTACTGGTCACCATCGCGGTAAAATCTAACTTGTCGTGAAAATGTTCTCGAACAGAATTACCGCCGATCGAAACCGATCTTTCGGCACTGACATTTCGCCAAAAAAAGTCGGCCGCACGATGCCAGTTATTGTCTTCAGTGGCATTAGCGATACGCATAAAACCCATGACTTTAGGAATTTGTGTATTCGCATGCAAGCCATCTAATCGATCTTGTTGATTTAACAATGGTTCCAATATAAAACCATGTGAAAACTTCTTAGCAAGTGCTATAAAATCTTGATCGCCACTGATATTCGCAACGTCAATCAGTACATCATTAATCGAACCGTGCTCGGAGCGAAGCATCGTTTGAATTTGCTCGTCCGTTAAATTTTCGACGAGCCATGAGAACCATCCGCCAAATTTTAGTAACATCGTTTTGGCGAGCTCGCTATGAGCTAAGGTGTAAGCATCGCGGAGCCCTGCGAACATTTTATGAATATTATAAAGGGGCACCCAGCGCTGATTAAGACCGAATGACTCTGCCTCTATTTTTCCGTCGTGAATATCCTGCCAAATTTGTTTGCTTTGTGGGACACCACCAAGATAGCCATTACCATTAGCTAATTGAATTTCATTAAGTGCAACAAGATAACTGTCGAGGCGCTGCTTAATACGAGCATCACCTGATGCTGCCCAGGCAGCACTTAATGCACTAACGTAGTGGCCGCCAATATGTCCATCAAGTCCTGTGTTTTCCCAGTTTCCGTAGCTATTGACGTTATTATTAACGCCAGCTTCGCGACGATAAGGCGCCAGCAAACGATCGGGGTCTAGCGCAAGCAAATACTGAATATTAGTTTGTTGCGCATGCAAAAACGGGCTGTCTTCAAGGCGCACTACATCAAGAGGAAATAGCTCAACTGCCAATACTTGCGAAGACAATAATACGCCTGCAAGTAACGCCTTAATACGCATATTATTCGCCAGCCTTACCAAACACCGGCATACCCGTCTCATCCCAGTGAAGATGTTTCACAAAGGTATGGCGATCAGGGTTCCACAGTGGATCGCCCTCAATCTCCGTGTACTGCCGGCAATGGTAAACCAATATGTCATTACCATGCTCGTCAGTAGTAAAGCTGTTATGGCCTGGACCAAACATTTTTAAAGGTGTATTACTACCAAAGACTGGTGCATCAGCTTTGTGCCAACTCACCGGATCGAGCAAGTCTGCATTTTGATAGGCCCACAACAATCCCATGCAGTAATTCTCATCGGTAGCACTAGCTGAATAGGTTATAAAGATTTTATCGCCGTGCTTAATTACCGCTGGGCCTTCGTTAACCCAAAAGCCTCGCGTCTCCCACTCATACTCTGGTTTAGTGAGCATCGCTGTTTTGCCTTGTAAGGTGGTCGGCGTTGCCATCTCGCTTAGATAAAGATTGGAATTGCCACGGATACCCGGACCTTTTTGCGCCCAAAGGTAGTAAAGCTGATCGTTGTGATAAAAGGTTGTTGCATCAAGACAAAACGTATCGATGCCAGAATCGACTTGCCCTTCGAATTGCCAATCTCCCGCAACAGGATTCGAAGCATTACAGCTTATTGCATACATGCGATGTTGAAATAGATCGTCTTTGATCTCTCGACTAGGTGCTGCCGCAAAATATACATACCATGCACCATCGTTAAAATGAATTTCAGGCGCCCAAATAAGATCAGAATAAGCACCTTCATCTGGCTTAATCCACACCATCCGCGTTTGTGCTGACGCTAAATCAGCCAACGTTTGGGCACGTCGCAATTCAATACCGTTATATGCTGGTACTGATGCGGTGAAATAGTAATAACCATCGGTATGCTTATAAATAAAAGGATCAGCACGTTGGGGAATCAAAGGGGTATTGGAATTAATCATCATAGATCCTTATTTGCGTGCGTTGATCTGGTCAACAATCTCTAAATAACGTTCGTTGGTAATATTGTATTTTGTCATCACCCAACCAGTCACAAAATGGAAAAATCCAGAAATCAAGGTAAGCATCAATACGATACCCATAAGGCTACGCTCAGATTGTTCTACATCAGGTACATAATCAAAGTAACCTAAAAGTAGACCCACCAGAGCACCTGCTAAACCCATGCCCAGTTTCTGAAAGAATGAGATACCGCCAAAGGCCAAACCCGATACCCGTTTACCCGTTTTTAATTCACCGTAATCAACAGCTTCTGGGATGATAGACCAAAATACTGGGGCGTGAAGATCTACCACAAATGACAATAAGAAAAATAAAATGAAGGCCAATGCTACATCATCACGGCCCACGAAAAAGTACATAGCAATGCTAATAAAGAACACTGCCATTTGAGTGTATTTAAATAGATTAATCTTGCAGTAATGCTTGGTAATCCAGGTTGAGGCCGACATCGATATGATAGCCGCTCCAACTCCGGTTGATAAAAAAGCCGATTGCAAGGCAGCATCTCCGCCTAAATAGTATTTTGCATAATAAAGCGCCACCGATCCCCGGATGACATAACCCAGAGTACCGAAAATACATACCGCACATAGCAATAGCCACTGATCGTTTTGCATCAGCAATTTAAACTGTTCCGCCAAGGGTTTTTCATCGACCTGATGCTCGATACGTTCAGTGGTGGTGTAAAAGCAAAACAAGAAAAACAGCACGCCTAACGCTGCCATCAAGCCCATCGACATCTGGTAGCCCTGTTGAATATTTCCCTGCCAAATATCGGCATCAGCCATAATGGGCACAATAATGGTCACCATAAATGCCGCTACTTTAGCTAAAAACAAACGGTAGCCATTGGCTGATAAACGCTCCTTAGGGTCTGCCGTTAGAACACTGATCAATGAAATATAAGGTATCGTTACCGAGGTAAACATGATCGTCACAAAGATATAGGTCGCATAAGCCCACACCAACTTCATACCGTATTCCATATCTGGGGTGGTAAATGTCAAAAAGACTGACACCCCAAATGGAATAGAAAGGTATAAAAAATAGTGCCGATAACGACCGTGCTTGGTTGTAAATTTATCCGTGGCCATGCCCATCAAAGGATCAGTAATACCGTCGATAAGTCTAACGACTAGAAATAAAATACCCATATCGACAGGATCGAGGCCAAATACATCAGTGTAGAAAAACGTGATGATAAGCATCATGGACGATATCACGACATTTACCGCCATATCGCCAGCGCCAAAACCAATTTTTTCTAATACGGAAAGTTTATAGTTATTCATTTTTTTACCTAGGTTTAAGCTCTTTC
Source organism: Pseudomonadales bacterium (assembly GCA_023255355.1). Classification (GTDB taxonomy): domain Bacteria; phylum Pseudomonadota; class Gammaproteobacteria; order Pseudomonadales; family JAHEIH01; genus JAHEIH01. The sequence continues at coordinate 15,717 of JALRIU010000318.1, forward strand.
GAGCATCATTTTTATGTAATCTCGATGGGAAGGAATAGCAGCGACTGGTTTGCCAATATCTGCTTTTAACCGATTTAATAGATCAATCATTTGAACACTATCTATGGCATCTGCAACTGGATGATAGGTTTTTGTCGTCAAATTTTGCCCTTCAAGCACTTGTAGCCATGAAATATTGGCAAATAATTCATCTGGACTTGTAAATAGTTTGCCCGTTTGCTGATAGAGATCTAACTTGTGCTTTAATGTATCTGGTAATGCCATCGCTGCACAGTAACGCCATAATTCAGAGTCATCTCTTTGATTAATACAATAGTGGGCAATTATAAAGTCTCTAATATGCTCCATTTCTTCGATGGTTAAGCGATTGTAATTATTTATTTCAGACTGAAGAATACCGTCACTGGGGAAATGCCAAATTAATCTAACCACCGCCATTTGGATTAAATGGATACTTGTCGACTCTAAGGGTTCTAAAAATCCACTTGATAGACCAATGGCAACCACATTTTTTTCCCAAGGTTTCTTACGAATACCTGTCTTAAATTTGATGTGATTAAAGTCAGTCAAAGGCCCGCTATTTAATCCTGTTATAAATTCAGCTGTTGCCTGCTCTTCGTTGTATTGTTGGCTGGAATAAACCAGCCCGTTGCCCGTTCTTGTTTGCAAGGGAATTTGCCATTGCCAACCACCTTTTTTAGCAGTAGACCTAGTATAAGGCGGTAAGTGTGGCAGAGCCTCGGTTTGGGCAGCAACTGCTCTATCACAAGGCAGCCAATGTGCCCAATCCTCAAATCCTACACCAAGCTCTTGTTCAATTAAGATCCCCCTAAAACCAGAGCAGTCGATAAATAAATCACCTTCGACAATTTGACCGTCTGATAAAATCAACGATTCAACATAACCTGTATCATGATTTTTGTTTACTCCAGCAACAACTCCCTCGATACGTTTAACCCCTCGTTTTATAGAGACTTCGCTAAGTAATTTTACATATTTAGCTGCATCAAAATGATAGGCATAGGTCATCGGTGGCACATCATTGAAAGCTTTTGTATGTGCGAATTTGTTTTCCATTGCCGCACGATAATTAAGTGAGTAATCCCAAAGGCTAGTGTCTTCACCTATTATTTGGGCTCTCTTGACAAGATGATGAAAATTACAAAATGTTAAATCTACGCCCACCTTACCAAAGGTATGCATGTAAATATCATCAGGTTTTCCCCAACCTTCAAACTGAATACCAAGTTTAAAGCTTGCATTTGTTGCTTCAAAGAACTCTTTCTCAGAGATATCCAAAGCCGCATTTAATGTAGTAATTGGAGGAATTGTGGCTTCACCAACGCCAATTGTCCCTATCGCATCAGACTCAACAAGAGTAATTTCGATAATTCGATGTAATTTTTTTATTAACAATGCCGCAGTAATCCAGCCTGAGGTACCTCCCCCCAAAATGACTACTTTTTTTATTTTTGTATGCATTAACTTGCCCAAGAATCTAAAGAATCATGTTAACCGGCATATTACTATGCATGCTAGTCAACTTGTCATATAAATTAGCCAAAAAAAACCGGCCACGAAGGCCGGCTTTTTCAACTATGTTTACATGCTATATCGAACACCAAAGGCATACGTTTGACTGTATTTATAGTTATGGAAGTTAAATAGCTTAGGTTCATTACCATAGTTCCAGTGGAACGTTGGATCAGTTAAGTTAGTTGCATCAAAAGTGAACGTTAAATTTTCATTAAAGTTCCAACTAGCTTGGAAATCTAAACTCTCTTCCTCGCCTCGCCATACCTGAAGCGGATTGGCAAACAACGCCGCTTCGTTGTTGTTGTAGAAAGTATCACGCCAGAAATATGATAGACGCGCACTGAATTCTTCACGATCATAGGCTAACATCACGCTATATGAATCGTCAGAGACCCCAGCCAACGGCGTTTTATCATAACCGGTTATGTTACCTGTACCATCAACAATAGGACGAGACTGAGATGAATCAAGCTTGGTATATGACGCTTGAACACCAAGCCCATTTAACATGCCTTCCAATTCTGGGAACCACGTTAAACCGAACTCCCAACCATCTAATGACGCCTCCCCAGCGTTATCGGGCTGACTAAGAATATAGGTGTAATCTCCTAAATCATTCGTCGCAGCATTTGCCGTGACTGCATTACGGAAAGGCATAATACGGTTGGTAATATCCCGTTTAAACCATGTTGCATAAGCGATGCTACCTTCAGCAAAATAGTATTCAAATGAAACATCTAAGTTTTCAGACTCTTCTGGTTTCAAATTAATATTACCACCGGCTGCTGTACCATATCCGATATCAGTCACATCAGGGAAATATTGAATGTACGGATTTAAATCACTCATTTCACATACCCATAAAATGGATGCATTTCAAGGCGCTGGACAAATGGAGAATGATGAACTTGTACAAGCACGGTACCCCATTTTCAAGAATGGTGATTGGTTTAAAATGTTTAAACCCGAAGACAGGGATGCCTTTCCACCACACTATGGTAAATATGTGTGGAGAAAGAAGAACTTTTTATTGATGTATGATTTTATACGCCAAGGTAAAGTGACAACACAAAAACAAATAGAAGACATCGACTTCGCGTTCGAACAACTCTACTATGGATACAAAAATCCACGAACCCTCATCATGCGCGTGTTGAAAGGAGAAATCAAGATGGATCAAGTTGAA
>JALRIU010000258.1 GCA_023255355.1 Pseudomonadales bacterium
CCACCTTGCCCGCCACCGTGCCCTTGAGCGAGCGGTCGATGAACAACTCGGGGTCCAGGTGGCGCTCCCAGTAGTCCCAGATGCGCCAGGCATAGTCGTTCAGGCTGGGGCAGGAAACGCCCGAACCCTTGAGCGCCGCCAGCGTTCAATCTGAGCCATGATCAAACTCTTCAGTTTAAAAAGTTTTGCTTCGTTAGAAGCGACCTCGAAAGGTCTAATATCATGAACCCTACGCTACATGTACGTGTTTGTTCAGTTTAATGAATTCACGAGTTCACTTGCGTGAGTTCTTAGTTGCACTAAGCCCTCAGCAAGCGCCCACACGAATTGCTTGATTACTTGTTAAATAACAACTTGATGCTCGATCAAGTTTGGCTTGGTTCAGAGCTTGTCCCGAACCGAGGACGCGCATTATACGCACTTGAGAAATACCGTCAACAACTTTTTGTAAACTTTTTTCTCTTTTTTTGAAAGCGTGTAATTCGCTTTCAAAAACCTTTCAGTATCTCAGTGGAGAACCTCTGCAAGGGACGCGCACTATAGTGATCTGACTGACCGATAGCAAGCGATTTTTACAAATTATTTAAGATTTTTTAACGACCGCTTATTTGTTGCTCAGCATGATCAATTAATGATCAAAGATAGTCGTTTTTGAAGCTTTTGAGAACGTAATACAAACAGGAGTGCGCACAACACTCCATAGATAATACTTTCAGTAAAATCGACCTTAACTTGCATAGCGACATGCAACACTGCCAATGGTGCAATACCATATACTAATCTATGCAATGCTTTCCATCTGGGACCCATCCATTTCACAGACCAACTATTCGAGGTTAAAGCTAACGGCATTGCCAGCAATAGACCAACGCCACCAACAACAATATAGGGACGCTCAATAAAATCTTTAGCTAACGCATCGATATCCCAACCCAAGTAGGCCGTTAGATATAACATTAAATGAATCACCCCATAGACAAACATGGCAACACCAACTTGTCGTCTAAATTTAACCAAGTATCCTAATCTTAGGATTCGTTGCATTGGGGTCGCCAAAAACACCAGTATTAACAACCAAAGTGTAATCTCCCCAGATCTGTGAACAATTGCCTTCGCTGGATCTGCCCCCCAAGCTTGCAAGAATGTATTTACCACCAAATAGCCAAAGGGAATAATGAGTGTTGCGATAACGAAGAGCTTACCCATCAGTAATTCGTTCTTAAATTCATGCCGCTATATAATGATGCGACTTGATCTGCATAACCATTAAACATCTGTGTATCGATAATATTGGGACTAAACACACCCCCTGGTAAACGACGCTCCCGCGCTTGACTCCAGCGAGGATGACTTACCTTTGGGTTAACGTTTGCATAAAAGCCATATTCATGTGGCGCCGACTTTGCCCAGGTGGTTAATGGCTTTTCTTCGGTAAGTTCAATTTTGACTATCGATTTAATACTTTTAAAACCATATTTCCATGGAACAACCAAGCGCAAAGGCGCACCGTTTTGCCCCAATAAATCCTTACCGTATAAACCAACCGCCAAAATTGTTAGTGGGTGCATCGCCTCATCAATCCGAAGACCTTCTATATACGGATAATCTATACCACTAAAAAGTGTTTTCTGACCCGGCATTTCAGAAGGACGGTACAGCGTTTCAAATCGAACATATTTCGCTGAACCCTGGACACCCAGTCGATCAAGTACTGCTGAAAGCGGCACACCAACCCAAGGTATCACCATCGACCAAGCTTCTACGCAACGCAATCTATAAATACGCTCTTCTAAACCAAGGCCTTTTATCAACTCGTCAACATCATAAACTGCCGGACGATCAATTAACCCTCCAACGTCTACCTTCCAGGGTGACAATGTCAAACGATGGGCGTTTTTAATTGGATCTTGTTTGTTGGCACCAAACTCATAAAAGTTGTTGTACCCAGTGACATGCTCGAAGGGTGTCAGCTCATCAGCTGCCAATGCACCCGGCAAATTAGATTGAGTTGCCGGCAAATAGTCTAAGTTAGATTCTGAAGCCTGAGAAAGGGAGGATAAAGAAAGCGAAGCCAACGCCGCGGACTTTAAGAAATCACGGCGATTTTGATAGGTTTCTTCTGGGGTAATTTCATACCAGGGGATTTTTTTTTGCACTCTGGCCTCCAAATGCCAGAGACAACACTAAGGCTGCGCTGGCTTTAATTTTGATAAAACAAATTGTAGCGGTCCAGAAAAGGCATAAACAACACCGATCAACAGCAATACACGTGCTGGATCCATTGAAATCAGAGCAAATCCTAGAACGATCAATAAAAGCACTACAAAAGGCACCCGACCGCGTAAATCAATACCTTTGAAACTGTTATAGCGAATATTGGCAATCATCAACAAACCAACAAATGCTGTAACAATCCCTACTACATACGACAACGCAGTAGGTAAAAGTTCCCCAACATAGCCAGCCTCGTTGCAGACCCAAACAAGACCCGCAACAACCCAAGCGGCAGCAGGGCTAGCCAAACCAGTAAAAAAGTTTTTATCTGCTGTATCGATCATAGCATTGAAGCGAGCTAGACGAAGAGCTGCGCAAGCCATATAGATGAAAGCACAACCCCAACCAAATTTCCCCAAGCCAGAAAGCGCCCATGAAAAACTGACTAACGCAGGAGCAACGCCAAAAGAAACCATATCAGCAAGGCTATCATACTGCTCACCAAATTTACTTTGGGTATTAGTCAAACGCGCAACACGACCGTCCAGTCCATCCATAATCATGGATACAAAAATAGCGATCGCAGCATTTTCAAAGTTAGCGTTCATCGCCGAAATAATGGCATAGAATCCTGAGAATAAAGCCGCCGTAGTAAACAAGTTAGGCAGTAAATATATACCTTTGTGACGCACCTTCTGGCCATCAATATTAACCTCTTCTTCGTGCTCGTCGACAGGTAAAATCGACTCAATTGAGCTTAGGTCAAGGCTTTCTTGATCATCTTCAGGCGTGGTGTTTTGTGTGTTCATACCCAGTTCCAATACATTTGTTATTATTGTAAGCGCAATCAATAATTATCGCTAGTTGATGGCATATACAGTTTTTGCACAATCCCAAAACGCTCTAACTAAATCATTTTGCAAATTACCTTTTTGCACACACAACCCAACTGCGTAGGGTCTTAATGGTGGCTGCACATCAATCACTTTTACTCGATCGGCTAGAGGGCTACTAGCAAGAACTAGTTCAGGCACGACACCTACACCAAGACTGAGCGCCACCATACTAACTATTGCTTCATGCCCTGCCACCTGGGCATAAATATTGGGCTCAACACATCGATCTTCAAACCAGCGATCTAGTTGACGCCTTGCCAACCCTGCCTCTTGAAGAATAAAAGGGACTGACTGCCAGGGTATAGGTTGATTATTAGTTTGCGAAGCAGCGATGATCGACTCACTTAAGCAACTTATGACCGGCTGGATAAATACCAGTGGCGAATGTGTCAACGTTAAAAATTGCAGTCGATCAGACAAATTCTCGGGATGAGCTGCGACAACAACGTTCTCTCTTCCTGCCAAAACACGTTCAACTGCGACGGCCTCGTCTCCGGTATGTAACTTGAGCTCTATATCCGGATAGCGACGACGCAACTCTTGCATAATATCTATCAACACACTGTAGGCAGCAGTAACAGAACAATACAAGCTAATTTCGCCACTCAATTCAGTATCTTCGCTGAAAAGTTCAGCTCTTAAAGCCTGCCAATGAGAAAGCATTTGCTCGGCATGCTTCTTAAAGACCTGACCATCTCTAGTAAGCTTGACGTGCCTATTATCGCGTTCAAATAATACACATCCGAGCTGATCTTCCAAGCGCTGAATACTTCGACTTACTGCAGAGGGACTCATATGCATTAGCTCTGCGACTTTGCCAAAATGCAATCTATCGCTTAACGTTAAGAACAATTCAAGATCTTTATGTTGCAAGAAAATCTCCGCTTGATATCAATCAAACCTAAAGACTATACCGACAAGTGAAATAAAAGCCATATCGCACGATAATTTCTCATGTTATCGTTTATGAAAAACAAGGGGATACCATGCAAATCATTTCAACCATACTCTCACTAATATGTATTTTTTTTAGTATAACCAGTCACGCACTTGACGCTAAGTATTCAGCCTCACCGATCATCGTTGACGGGCAATCCAATGACGATATTTGGCAACAAACCAACTGGCACGAACTAAAATACCTCATGGCTGGCAGCATGCCAGATAATGCAGATGACTTTAGCGGCAGATTTAAGATCAGCTGGCGAGGAGACAGCATATATCTTTTAGTTGAGATCATCGATGATACCCTCATTGATACCCATCCCGACCCTAAAGTTAATTACTGGGA
>JALRIU010000006.1 GCA_023255355.1 Pseudomonadales bacterium
GCATGGTGACCATGTGGCCCAAAAATTTTCCTGGCTTAGGCACTGCGCCTGAGCGTTTCGCGCGCAATGTTGCTGCTATGAGTAATGGCCGATTGCAAATTAAAGTTCATGCTGCAGGCGAAATTGTTCCGGCACTTGGTGTGTTTGATGCGGTTTCCCAGGGCAATGTCGAAATGGGCCATGCTTCAGCCTATTATTGGGGTGGCAAGATTAAGGGCGCCGCCCTATTTACCACAGTGCCGTTTGGACTAACTGCGCAAGAAATGAATAGCTGGATTCACTACGGAGGTGGTCTAGAGCTTTGGCAAGAAGCCTACGAGCCTTTTAATATCATTCCACTTGCTGGGGGTAACTCTGGTGTGCAAATGGGCGGTTGGTTTAATCGTGAAATTAACAACATCGAAGATTTAAAAGGCCTGAAAATGCGAATGCCTGGCCTTGCAGGTAAGGTCCTCAACACTCTAGGTGGAACAGCGGTTACCCTTCCGGGCAGCGAAATATATACAGCTTTGCAAACTGGTGTTATTGACGCTACCGAATGGGTAAGTCCTTGGAATGATCAGGCATTAGCGCTTTATGAAATCGCTAAATACTATTACTACCCCGGTTGGCATGAACCCGGTTCAACCATCGAATTTGAGGTTAACAAACAAGCATTTGAAGCACTGCCAGATGATTTGCAAGAGATTGTTAGAGTGGCTGCGCGTGACGCTAACCAAGACATGCTAGATGAATATACTGCACGAAATAATGAATCGCTGCAGGTTATGTTAAAAAACCATAATGTGCAGTTGCGACGCTTTCCGGATGATGTCTTGCTAGCATTGAGAGAAACATCAGAACAGGTCATCCTTGAATCGGTTGGCGATGATCCATTCGCCCAGCGAGTGTATCAGTCATATAAAACGTTTCGTGATGATGTCATGCAATATCACAGTATCAGCGAACAAGCCTACATTAATGCACGAAGCTTGCCCGCTAAATAAGTGGGCTTAACTTTTTGGGATCACCCGTGTTCTGCCTTGCGCATCAATCGCAACAAATACGAATACGCCATCGGTGACCTTGATTTGCTCCTCGCTATAATGGGTTGAGGTCCATACCTCTACCCCAACGGTAATCGAGCTGCGTCCAATATTAATGATTTCGGTGTAAACGGAAATGACGTCGCCGACATTCACCGGTACCATAAAGCTCATTTGATCAATTGCCACAGTCGCGACGCGGCCGCGTGCGATTTTGCCTGCAGCAATAGCCCCTGAAAGGTCCATCTGTGATATTAGCCAACCACCAAAAATATCACCGTCGGCATTGGTGTCTTTTGGCATAGCAATGGTTTGAGTGGTCAGTATTCCAACTGGGGCGGGTGATTCATCAATCTCAGACATAGTAAGTCCTTGTTAAAAAGTAAAAGCCTTGTGGGCTTAGGAGTTGAGTTTGCTGGGCAACCAAGTAACCAACTCTGGTATGAGGGTTACCAATAACAATACCAGCAACTGAATAATAATATATGGTACAACGCCTTTATATATATCGGATGTTTGCAAGCTAGCGGGTGCTACCCCCCTTAAGTAAAACAGCGCAAATCCAAACGGCGGCGTTAAAAAAGATGTTTGCAGGTTAATTGCAATCATAATACCCAGCCAGATGGGATCAAAACCCATGATCATCAATATCGGCCCGACGATGGGTACGACGACAAAGGTAATTTCGATAAAATCGAGAATGAATCCAAGTAGAAACATCACCAACATCACCACAAATAACGCTGCGTATTTACCTCCTGGAAGTTGAGCGAAAAAGCTTTGTACGACTTCCTCGCCGCCAAAGCCTCTAAACACCAGAGAAAATAGTGTGGCACCAAGCAAGATCATGAACACCATGGAAGTCACTTCTAAGGTACTGCGACAGATATCTTTAATAGCAGCAGCGCTTAATATTTTGCGATGTGCAGCCATTAATAACGCGCCAAAAGCGCCCACGCCAGCCGCTTCTGTAGGTGTGGCAATACCAAATAATATCGAGCCTAAAACGACCACAATTAGGGCAATTGGAGGAAACAGATTGCGAAGTATCTCGGCTCTATTGGTTGCTTCAATTTCAACCGGGGGGGCGCTGTCGGGATCTAAACGTGCCACGATGTAAACATACAAAAGGTAAAGGGCAACCAACAAAAGCCCAGGCACAATGGCCGCAACAAACAAATCGCCGACAGAAACAGCTTCTGCGTTGAATACACCCATTTGCATCTGCGCTTGTTGATAAGCATTAGATAAAGTATCGCCAAGTAAAACGAGTGCAATAGAAGGCGGGATAATTTGACCAAGGGTGCCGGTAGCGCAAATTGTGCCGGCTGCGAATGATGGCGAATAACCGCGATTGAGCATCGTAGGAAGCGACATCAACCCCATGGTAACGACGGTAGCACCGACAATACCCGTACTTGCAGCTAGCAATGCCCCAACCACGATGACCGCAAATCCAAGACCTCCGGGTAACTTACCAAAAAGCGCTGACATGTTTTGCAATAAATCTTGAGCAATACGAGTACGTTCGAGGGTAACCCCCATAAATACGAAAAGTGGCACAGCAATCAAGGTAGTATTATTCATTGTGCCAAAAATTCTATTAGGTAGTGCGCCTAATAAGGCCGGATCAAATACGTTGGCAAGTACGCCTCCGGCGGCGAATATTAATGCTGTGCCTGCCAAGCTAAAGGCAACAGGGAACCCCACCAGCAGCACTATACAGACAACGAGAAACATTAACAGCGCGATACTTCCCATCAAAGTAAAGCCTCACTGTGGTTGGGCTCGATGGTTTCAATACCTACGAGAGCGAGCGTATTGTGAATAATTATCGAGATACCTTGTAAAAAAAGCAGGCTGCCTCCCAAAGGGATAAGCGTTTTTAGTAGATAAACAAAAGGCAGGCCTTCTTGCTCAATGGAAGCTTCTTTGATTTGCCACGCTTGTACCACGAAATCCATGCTTAAATAGACAAGGCAGGCCGCGCTAGGTAAAAGCAAAAAAAGCGAGCCAAGAGCGTTAATCCACGCCTGTTGTCTGGGATTCATTCGGCAATAAAACACGTCAACCCTAACATGGCCGCCACGTTGCAACGTGTAGGCAGCACCTAACATGAAAATGGTGGCGTGCATGTAAGTTACAGTTTCCTGTACGGCGATCGAGCCAATGTTAAATCCGTAACGTGTTAACACCACATAGCAGGTGACAAAAACGAGCAATATCACCAAATAAGCTATCATTCGCCCTATCTGATCGACAATTCGATCTATCATGGCCGCAGTTTTGTGCAATATGTGATACAGTGCGTTCATTAAATATTCTTATTCGAATAAAAAATGCATCATACCAAACTATGATGAAATGCGTTACAAATCAGGGCAGAGAATGACTATATTCAATCGTTTTAGAGTTTTGATGATTACCATGCTCATATTTACCTTTATTGGCTGCGATGTTGATAGCAAGTTAAGTAACGTTAGTGATCGTGACATGCGTATGAAAATTCAAGAATGTAAAACCGCAAATTCACCTGCGCCCGCCATGATTTTTGCCTGTGAAAATTATCAGCGCGAATGCAAAAAGCGCAATGATAAAGCGGGCTATTTTGTTTGTTAGTATTACGTTGAAAGTTTAAGAACCGATGGAAGAAACCATACTTCAATTGATCGCAGGATATAAACCTGATGGTCAAGCCGTTTTAGAAAGTGTTCCAGTAAAAAAGATCAATGATCAACACTGGTACGAGCTTCAAGCATCGCCTGCTTTTCTAAAGGATCTTGCCTGTGGAGATATCATTACTATAGACCCACAGCGACCAGGACATTTCACACTACAAACACGCAGTGGCAATTTGGCTGTGCGTGTTCTTAGTCGCGCTTCGATTGTTGTGTTGCGCGATGCCCTAACCGCAGAGATAGAAAAATTAGGTGGGCAACTGGATATCGATAGCGAGCGTATACTTGTGTATAGCATCCATGTGTCTTGTGGATTTAATGCGATAGAAGAATGTTTAAACAAGCATGTAGGAAATACACCCGACAGTGCTTGGTTTTATGGAAATGTATACGACCCCAATGATGGCGAAACGCCGCTTAATTGGTGGCACGAGATTTTAAAGCCCGAGTAAGCCGATGATTGTAGTTATTTCACCAGCAAAAACCCTGGATTTTGAAAACCCTGCGGTAACTGAAACTTTTAGTCAACCCGATTTCCTTGCTAAGTCTACCAAGTTAATCGATCAACTCCGTCAGCTCGACCCTGCTAAAGTGTCTGCGTTGATGAATATTTCCGATAAACTTGGCAGTTTAAATTTTGGTAGATTTCAAGATTGGCAAACCCCATTTACCCCGGCAAATGCCAAACAGGCAGTGCTAGCGTTTAAAGGTGATGTTTACACAGGGCTTGACGCAGACACCTTGAGTGAAGCAGATCTGCAATACGCTCAGCAACATTTACGCATTCTATCTGGCTTGTATGGTTTATTACGGCCACTGGATCTTATACAACCCTATCGACTTGAGATGGGGACCCCGTTTGCCAATCATGACGGCAAAAACCTTTATGAGTTTTGGGGATCGAGCATCACCGATGCGATGAACGATGTTCTCGCAACCGAAGATTCGCCTATTTTGGTGAACCTTGCATCTAACGAATACTTTAAATCGTTACAACCTCAGGCCGTCAAGGCTAAGATTATTACCCCTGTATTCAAAGATTTTAAAGGTGATAAATATAAGATTATCAGCTTTTTTGCTAAAAAAGCCCGTGGCTTGATGACCCGCTATATCATCGAAAACCGCATCGAACAGGCCGATCAAATCAAAGCCTTTGACGTTGACGGTTATCAGTACGCTGAATCAATGAGTAATGATAAAGAATGGGTTTTTATTCGTAAACAGTAAGGCACTTTGTGGAGGCTTGGTCTAAGCTTAAAGACCAAGACAAACATGGTGTTTGATATGGCTGCTGTTAAATTCCTTGTGGTAGACGATGCCGCATTCATTCGTGATCTGATAAAAAAAGCCTTAAGAGATAATTTTCCTGGTGCAACCGTGCACGATGCTAATAGCGCAAAGCGGGCGATGTCGATGTGCAAAAGTCTTCGTTACGACATTATCCTGAGTGATTGGGAAATGCCTGAGATGACCGGCGAAGAGTTTTTGTGCTGGATCCGCGAGCAAGAAGGCTTTGCCACTACCCCATTTATTATGATCTCCAGCCGTAGTGAAAAAGATTTTATCGTCAAGGCCATCCAGGCTGGCGTGAGTGACTATATTGGCAAACCATTTACTCCAGAAGAGTTGGTTGCCAAAATAAATAAGCAGCTAAAAAAAATAGGCAATAAAACTCAAAGTATTGATCGAAACCCCCAAAACCCGTTTGAAAAAATAGCTACACAAGCATCCGCATCCACTGATTCTCCACCTCCAGTGTCTGATTCAGTGAGCGCCTTAACTGGAGCCGCATCGACACCACCTACTCCAACATCTAAAAGCAAAGCCAAAGTATCTCAGGCGCAGATTAGTCTAGCCGCAGGTAATATATTGTGCGTTATACAGGATATTAGTTTACAAGCCTTAAATGGTTTGATTAAACGTGATGGTGTACTACCCCAGATTATGGAAAATTGTGTGGTCAGTATCGTGTCTAGCGATCGGCAAGAAGTTGCCCGACTCAATGCTTACATTTTTGGATTACGTGCAGCAGATAATCGACCGGATACTAGCGCTATAAAAGTAACGATAAGATTTGTCGATGACGACCCTGCCAAACTTGATATACTATCGCGATACATTTCACAGCGATAAGACAATGGAAAAGCCTTTTTCTCAGGCCTGCGAAAACAATAAGCAGCCAATACTACAAGCTATCAAGCCCTATTTAGTAGATGCCAAAGGTGTATTAGAGATTGGTTCTGGTACGGGCCAACACGCGGTCTATTTTGCAAAACAGCTCCCACATTTGCAGTGGCATACTAGTGATGTAGAGCAACACCACGTCGGTATCAATATGTGGTTAGCAGAAGCGCAGTGTGACAATCTTGCCCCGCCAATACCTCTCAACGTTAACGACAGTTGGCCCGAACTTACCGTTGATGCAATCTATACATCAAACACATTACACATTATGTCATGGCCTGAGGCGTGTCGTTTGATTATGAAGGCGTCCGAATTGCTACCGTTGCAAGGTTATCTATTGGTTTACGGACCATTTAACTATAACGGGGAGTATACGGCTGAAAGCAACCGTGCCTTTGACCAAATGTTACGTGAACGCGATGCGCTTTCTGGCTTGCGCGATATGCGAGATGTCACAGAGCAGATGAACAATGCTGGTTTTGTACTTATAGAAGACGCGGCATTACCTGCTAACAATCGCTGTTTAATTTGGCAACTTACTCGCAAGCTTTAAACGGTAATAATTCACTAGCCCGTTGTTGATATTCAGAATTATCTTCGGCCTCGGCCTGGCAAAATTCTTCGACTGCTCTATGAAATCCCTGATGTTTTAAATAGTGCCAAGAGATCGTAGTGATCGGTCTAAAGCCGCGTTGGATTTTATGTTCACCCTGCGCACCTGGATCAAAATGCTGCAAATTATTGGAGATGCAGTATTCAATCCCTTGGTAGTAGCACAATTCAAAATGCAGTTGATCATAATTTTGTAAGCAGCCCCAATAGCGCCCGTAGAGGGTGTCATCGTCTTTAAAACATAGCGCGCAAGCGACAATATTGTCGCCATCATAGGCAACATTCAAGACAATAGCGTGCGCCATGGTTTTGGCTATTTCCATAAAAAACTCGCGCGTTAAATAGCCTTGATGACCGCTACGTTTTAAGTAGGTAACTTGGTAGCAGGTATAAAAACTTTCCCATACTTTTTCATCGGCATCTATGCCTTCGATGATTTTACAGATTAATCCCTGCTCAATGACTTTACTGCGCTCGCGTTTCAATGTTTTACGCTTGCGAGATGTGAATCCCGCTAGAAAGTCATCAAACGTGTTATAGCCCTCGTTATACCAATGATATTGAGTATTTTGACGCTTGGCCCAACCGTATGATTGCCAATCTGCTGAGGCATCGTTAGGGGGGAATAATACATGGCAGCCAGACGCGTCAACTTGATCACAAAATTGCGGCAAGGCGGTCATAAAAGCATTTAACGCTGCTTTATCTTGGGCGCCAATGCGTGGCCCTGTTGCTGGTGTAAAAGGGATGGCACAAAGTAATTTTGGATAGTACTCAAGACCATTTTGTTGATAAGCGTTCGCCCATGACCAATCAAAAACGTATTCACCATAGGAGTGATATTTCATGTAGCACGGAGCGACAATGACCGGTTGATGCTGTTGATTTCGACCGACTATGTGGGCAGGTGTCCAGCCACTTTTGGCATTGGCGCTGCCCGAGTTTTCCAAGGCAGCTAAAAATGCGTGTTGAGTAAAGGGGTATGAGCTATCAAAAAGACCGTTCCAGTCACTAGCATCGATGCTATGAATGCTGCGGCACAATTCAAATTCGATCATAATCGCCCTAATATCAACCCTAGTAAAATGACCCAGCCAACATGATTGTTGTTTAAAAAAGCTTTTAGGCAAGCCATGCGTTCTCGGTCTTTAGTCATACGTGATTGCTTGATAAAAAGCCCCGCTGCAATTAATAAAGCAACATAGTACGCTAGGCCAATATTTTCTAGCCAACCAATCGTTGCCATCAGTACGATGAATCCTATCTGTAAAAATGCGATGACTTTACGGTCATGATGCCCAAACAAAATGGCGGTAGAACGAATGCCAATAGCTATATCATCGTCGCGGTCAACCATGGCGTAATACGTATCGTAGGCGACAACCCACAGCAGATTAGCTATAAACAAAAGCCAGGTAATGAGTGTCAATGCATTCATCTCAGCGGCAAAGGCCATAGGAATAGACCAAGAAAACGCTGCGCCCAAAACGACTTGAGGCAAGTGAGTATAGCGTTTCATGAACGGATAAATACTCGCAATGAGCAATGCGCCGGGTGCCAATAGCATGGTAAAAATATTTGTGGCAGCAACCAGTAGCACAGAAATAAAAATGAGCAGTAAGAATAGCCACTTGGCCTCTTGTTCTGTTACACGGCCCGCGGTTAATGGCCTGTCTTTGGTACGCGCGACATATTTATCAACATTACGATCGGCGTAATCATTGATAACACAGCCGGCCGAACGCATGGTAAAACTGCCGAGACTAAAAATGACTACATTGATTAGGCTTGGCATTCCTTCAGCGGCAAACCAAAGTGCCCACAGCGTTGGCCATAGCACTAAATACGTGCCTATTGGGCTGTCTGCTCGCATGAGCTTGATGTATTGAGGCAGATTTTTAGCAGTAAGCATGGTGGTTAATCATTGGATTTAGCTGTCATTATGCGACAAATTACATCACGCTAAAACAAATCCTAAAAAAAAGTACCAATATTCGACCAAAGTCGCTTGGAATAAGGCAACAATGCTGATAGTTTGTATTTGTCTTAGACAAACTTTAATGAGGAATAATAATGAATAAATCGGAATTAGTTGCTGCTGTTGCAGCAAGTGCAGGTATTTCACAAGCTAAAGCTGCGCAAGCAGTCGCGGCATTAACTGATCAAATTGCTAACGCAGCAGCGCGCGGTGAATCGGTAAGTTTAATTGGTTTTGGAACATTTTCTGTAAGAGAGCGTTCAGCGCGTACAGGTAAAAACCCACAAACTGGTGCAACTATTCAAATTGCTGCATCAAAAACAGTGGGTTTTAAACCTGGTAAGGCATTAAAAGACGCGGTTAATTAAGCGTCAGCATATCGATCAGCGCCGGCTAGCCAGCGCTGTACAAGAGCCTCGGCTTTGTCCGGGGCTTTTTTTATCAGTAGTTCTGCCAGTTGCCTGGCATCATCAAATAGATGAGCATCACGACCTAGATCTGCCACTTTCATTTGGGCAACACCGGTTTGACGGGTTCCCATAAACTCGCCAGGGCCGCGCAGTTTTAGATCTTCTTCAGCAATGATAAAACCGTTGGTTGTTTCGCGCATAATCTTTAGGCGTTGTTTGCCATTCAGCGATAACGGATCTTGGTACATCAAGACACAATGGCTAGCTTCGCTACCGCGGCCTACTCTGCCTCGCAGCTGATGTAACTGAGCAAGACCAAGCCGCTCTGGGTTTTCTATGATCATCAGGCTTGCATTAGGCACGTTAACACCGACTTCAATAACTGTTGTGGCGACCAAAAGGTCTATTTCTGCACGTTTGAATGCGTCCATGACTATCGACTTTTCATCTGCCTTCATTCTACCGTGGACTAAACCAATACGGGTATTAGGTAACAACATTTGTAATTGGTTGGCGCAGTCTTCAGCTGCTTGGCATTGTAGCGCTTCAGACTCTTCAATCAGGGTGCACACCCAATACGCTTGTTTGCCAGCATCACAGGCACCCGCGACACGAGCGATAACTTGATCGCGACGTGCGTTATCTATAAGCACAGTATTAATCGGAATCCTGCCTGCTGGCAGTTCATCGATGACTGATATATCCAGATCGGCATAAGAGCTCATAGCGAGTGTTCGTGGAATAGGTGTTGCTGTCATGATGAGTTGATGTGGCTGAATATCTTTACCTTTTTCTCGCAATGCCAGACGCTGGTGAACCCCAAAGCGGTGTTGTTCATCGATAACCACCAGACCCAATTTGGCAAAGTCGACCGACTCTTGAAACAGCGCGTGGGTACCGATCAATAATTGAATAGAGTTATTTGCCAGCCCTTCCAATACCTCTCGTCGATGTTTAACTCGACTACTACCGGTTAGCCATCCTATATGTATACCTAGTGGCTCAAGCCATTCTGAAAATGCCTCCAAGTGCTGCTCTGCTAAAATTTCTGTGGGTGCCATAATAGCCACTTGGAAACCATTGGCGATGGCATATAAGGCGCTCAAAGCAGCAACAATCGTTTTGCCCGATCCTACATCGCCTTGAATAAGACGATGCATAGGTTGCCCACTGGCAAGATCCAATTCAATATCATGCATGACACGTTGTTGAGCTCGTGTCAGAGAAAACGGCAGTCTCTTTAGTAATTCGTTTACCAAGCCGCCATTATCGGGTATTGCCACGCCGGGTTGATGTTTAAACTGAGCTTTGCGAAGCAGCATGGATACTTGGTGGGCAGTCAATTCCTCAAGTGCAAGCCGTTGTTGAGCGGGATGAGTTCCCTCACGTAAGGCTTGCACATCCGCATTGAAAGGCGCTTCATGCAGGTAGCGTACGGCTTCGGTGAGGCTGATTTGAGCTTGCGGTGCTGAATCAGGTAATAGGTCAGTAACTTGAGTTCGAGCTAGGCAAATTAAAGCCTGCTGGCAAAGTTTGCGCCAACTAGCTTGGTGTAGGCCATCGGTACTCGGATAAATAGGTGTCAGGGTGGGTTTGACCGGGCCTAGGGGTTTTGATGGTTGATCAACATCATACTCGGGATGCACCATTTCATAGCCATGTAAGCCGCGGCGAATTTCACCAAAGGCGCGTAAACGCTGGTTATTTTCGAGCATGGTTTTTTGTGCGCCACTGAAGTGGAAAAAGCGTAAATTGATCACCCCAGTGTCGTCCTGCAATCTAACCATTAGGCTGCGGCGCTTACCAAAACTGACATCGACTTGACGAATCTCGCCTTCTACGAGGACTTCTTGCCCCAAAAAACATGCCCCAATCGGGGTCAATCTTGAGCGGTCTTGATAGCGAAGCGGAAAGTGGAAAAGAAGATCTTGAACATTATTAATATTCAATTTGGCCAGTTTATCACGCAGCGCAGGACCAACCCCTTTGAGTTGGTCTACGCTGATCGAGGCGAGTTTATTGTCTAACATTGCAGCGGGTGCTGCCCTTAAATCACCATAATGGCTTCGATTTCAATATCGGTACCTTTCGGTAGCGAGGCAACTCCGACACAGGCTCTAGCTGGGTAAGGCTCTTTGAAATAGGTTTTCATAACTTCGTTGACTGCGGCAAAGTCTCCCAGATTAGTAAGTGAAATATTTACTTTCACAAAATTTTCTAGGCTACCGCCTGCTGCCTCGGCAACGGCAGTAAGATTATCAAAGACCCGGCGCGCGCGCGCGCTTATATCGTCGCCAACGAGCTCCATGGTGTCTGGATCAAGTGGGATTTGGCCAGAAAGATATACCGTGCTATCGACTTTGATCGCTTGTGAATAAGGCCCAATAGCCGCTGGAGCTTTGCTGGTATGGATGGCCGCTTTGTTACTATTGCTCATGTGTACTCCAATTAATGTTTAACGCGTGTAATTTTAGACACAACGTTTATCTTACGAATTTTTTTGACGATATTTGCTAAATGAATACGATCTTTTACGCTGATGAGTAGATACATAGAGCCAAACCTAGCGTCGATCTCTTCGGTACGGATTTTATCGATGTTTATATTTTCCGTACTGAGCATAGCAGCAATTTTAGCAAGCAAACCACGTTCATTTTGATAGTCAATTTTAAGTTCAACCGGAAACTCCCCACTGATCTCGTCGGCCCAAGAAATACTCACACATTTGTCCGGGTTGTTAAGAAATTCTGCAACGTTAGCGCAGCTATCTAAGTGAATGACCATGCCCCGTCCTGCGGTGATAAAGCCAACGATGGGGTCGCCGGGAATCGGATGACAACAGTTGGCGTAATTCATGATCATCCCTTCAGTGCCGGTAATCATTAGCGTCGAATCTGCCGAATCATTCAGGTTGTTCTCATCTACACCTTGGTAGCTGAGCAGACGTCTTGCAGTAACATAAGCAACCCGTTTGCCCACACCGACTTCACCTAATATCGTATCAAAATTATCAACCTTGGCCTCTTTTACAAAAATGTCGAATGTCTCGGGTGTTATTTGATCAAAATTGTGCCCCAAGTTATTAATCGTTCTCATCAGGATACGTCGACCCAAGGTTATAGCTTCGGTAGTGCCTTGCGATTTTAAGTAGTGACGAATATTGCTTCGAGCCTTGGCAGTTATGACTTGATCAAGCCAGTTTGGATTTGGGTGGGCGTTGGGGGCGGTGATAATTTCAACAGTTTGTCCACTTTTAAGTGGCGTGGTAAGCGGCATCAATTGCTTGTCGATACGACAGGCAATACTGGTATTGCCGACATCGGTATGGACCAAATAAGCGAAATCAATCGCGTTAGCCCCTGTGGGTAATTCATAAATTTTGCCACGAGGACTAAAAACATAAATGTCATCGGGGAAAAGATCGATTTTGACGTTTTCTATAAACTCTAGCGAGTCATTGGCCCTAGATTGCATATCCAGCAGGCCTTTAATCCATTGCTGGGCTTTGGCTTGACCGCTAATTTTGGCCTCGGCTTTATCAGCCTTGTAAAGCCAATGGGAAGCAATGCCGTTATTGGCTATAACATCCATTTCGTGAGTGCGAATTTGAATTTCGATAGGTACACCATACATGCCAAACAGAACAGTATGTAAAGACTGGTAACCATTGGATTTAGGAATAGCGATATAGTCTTTAAACATCGATGTCATGGGTTTGTAGAGACTATGCACTACCCCAAGTATTCGGTAGCAAGAATCGACATTATTGGTAATAATCCGAAAAGCAAAAACATCCATAATGTCTTTAAACGGACGTTTAGACATTTTTTTGTAAATACTGTAAAGGTGCTTTTCGCGGCCAGTAACGATGCTGGCTAGACCTTCATCCTGTAAGCGATTTTCAATCGCCAAACGAATGTTCTCAATGAGTGCCTTGCGATTTCCACGCACGGTTTTTACCGCCGATGCAATCCGATTTGCGCGCATTGGGTGCATGGCTATAAAACCTAGATCTTCAAATTCTATGGATAAATCGTGCATGCCTAACTTAGCAGCAATAGGCGCATAGATGTCGAGTGTTTCGCGGGCAATGCGACGACGCTTATCGGGCCTTAAAACGCCTAGCGTTCGCATGTTGTGCAGGCGGTCGCAGAGTTTAACTAAAATAACACGAATATCCTCTGCCATAGCGAGTACCATCTTTTGGAAGTTCTCAGCTTGGGCTTCGGCTTTTGAGTTGAATTCAATCTGGGTAAGTTTACTGACACCATCTACAATATCAGCAACATCGTGACCGAATTGACTGATGATATGTTCTTTTGATATTTCGGTATCTTCAATGACATCATGCAGCATAGCTGCCATAAGGCTTTGAGCGTCTAAGTGAAGGCTGGCAAGAATACCTGCGACAGCAAGGGGGTGGGTGACGTAAGGCTCACCACTGCGGCGCTTTTGACCATCGTGCGCTTGTTCTGCATAAAAATACGCACGAATAACATTATTGATCGCGTCTTCGTCCATGTATGTACGCAAACGACTGTTAAGCTGATCAAGTGTCTTAATTTCTGACAAATAAGGCATTTAGTTTCCGCAGAATCGTTATGCCCTAAACAAAAAAAGGGCATAAAAGTTATTTATGCCCTTAAGATACACGAACTTTGTTGTGGCAAAAAGCCTAGAATTCGTCGTTATCCAATTTTACGATGTTTGTTTCTAGAGACATGTTCTCAAAGCTAATTTCTTGCTCTGGTTCTTCATCTAAAATGCTAGCATCAACAAGATTTTCAGCGATTTCACGAAGCGCAATAACAGTAGGTTTATCTGAATCTTCTTCTACAAGTGGATCTTTACCACCAGTAGCAATTTGGCGGGCGCGCTTACTAGCGACCATAACCAATTCAAAACGGTTAGCAACTTTATCCAAACAATCTTCAACGGTAACGCGTGCCATGGAGTTTTTTCCTGTGAGTGTTGACGAAAAGAGCGAGATTATAGCCGGTTTATTCTGATTTGGACAGTAATTGCTGCAAAAGTGTACTATTTGCCTCGCATTGCTTAGTAATTTCTAGACGCTGGGCACGTAAAATTGCCAACAAATCTAGCAAGGCTTCATCAAAATTATCATTAATCACTAAATAGTTTGCTTCGTGGTAGTGTGACATTTCACTGATAGCCTCTGCCATACGCTTACTAATAATATCTTCACCGTCTTGGCCCCTGCCCGTTAATCGTTCACGAAGCGCTGATACAGAGGGTGGTAAAATAAAAATACCTAGGGTGTCTGGCATGGCTCGACGCACCTGTGCAGCACCTTGCCAATCAATTTCTAAGATAACATCAATGCCTTGTTCTAGGGTTTCAACCACCCAGGCCTGTGATGTGCCGTAGAAATTGCCAAAAACCTCGGCGTGTTCAAGAAAATCACCCTGAGAAATTTTTTCAACAAATTCGTCTTTGGTGACAAAATTATAATTCACACCATCAACTTCGCCTGGACGCATTTGGCGAGTAGTATGCGATACCGATACTTTAACCAGATTGTCAGTCTTAAGAAGTTGAGCCACAAGGCTAGTTTTTCCTGCGCCTGATGGAGCTGAAATGGTATAGAGGGTACCTTTCTTCATAGTTTTGAATAATTCCTTCTTACAAGATTTGTAGCATAGCAGTCTTTTTCTTTAGACAAAATAAGCGTGACAATATGTTCTTTGCAATCGGTTTCAAAAAATTCTGGCATTTGGCTTTTACCTGCGGTAGCCTTAACTCTGATAATAATATCGAAGACCACTATTAGAAAAATAGGATTGTGACGGCATGATAATGGATGTCGAGGGAGATATATGGATTTCGGGGTTC
The DNA here is from genome assembly GCA_023255355.1 of Pseudomonadales bacterium. GTDB lineage: Bacteria > Pseudomonadota > Gammaproteobacteria > Pseudomonadales > JAHEIH01 > JAHEIH01. Next base: position 14,741 of record JALRIU010000006.1, read on the forward strand.
AATTCTCCTGAGGCGATTCAGCGTGTATCACCATACGGTGTAGATCTGTCTTCCATTACTTCATCTGTTGGTACTTTGATTCAAATCCGCTATGGCGTATCTGATATGAAAGATATTTATCTTGTAATTTCTCCCAAAGTAGGAGGCGATAGTTTAAAAGATGGGAAGATGCCATGCTGTGGTTCTTTGCTCTACAAAGGGCGTTCAAATATCGCAGGAATAGTGGGGCCCTGTGCTTTTTTTACATTCTGAAAGGAGAGTATGATGTCTAAAGATAACCGCCT
>JALRIU010000075.1 GCA_023255355.1 Pseudomonadales bacterium
GCATCAATGGCGCATCATCAGCAGGAGACGCAACTACGACTGATCGCCTCAAGCCCTCAGCACCTAAACTATGCTCAATAAATTCTTTTACCTCACGTCCTCGCTCACCAATCAGGCCAACCACCACTACATCTGCCTCAGTAAAACGAGTCATCATACCTAGCAGAACTGATTTACCAACACCGCTGCCTGCAAACAACCCCATACGCTGGCCTGCACCTATGGTAAGCAGCGAATTAATTGACCTTATACCCACATCCAAGGTTGCCGTTATAGGCTTTCTTTTGAGTGGATTAATGGCGTGACCTTTAAAAGATATCGATGTTTGACATTGCAAAGACCCACCACCGTCTAAGGGTTCGCCTGCACCATTTACAATGCGACCAAGCAATCCCTCACCTACCAAAATAGTATCTTCGAATGCTACCGGATAGACCTTGGCCCCGGCTTGAAAGGCACCCATTTCTTCAATAGGCATTAGGAAGGTTTTATCGTCATCGAAACCAACGACTTCTGCAGTAACCGTCTGTCCTGAAGCGAGCTCTATTTTACAGCGGACACCAAGAGAAACGTCTAACCCTATCGCCTCTAATGTTAGGCCGATTGTCCGCCTCAAACGCCCGACTGCAATTGGCTTGAGGGAGATCGGCTGATTAGCTAACGCATGTAATCGTTGTGCGATATTAGTCATCGTGTTCATTCGTCGAAGAAGAAGGTGATGAAACCGAGTCTATATTTTCAACATTGTCTTCCATATTTGAGGGCTGATACTCGCGCGCCTGTAGTGACTCAGAGCTTTGCGAAAACATTTGCATGATGGTTTGTTTGAAGCGATCACTCACACTGAACTCAACCACAGATTGATTAGTCACAAGGCGACAGTCACCATGATTAAGGCTAGCGTCTGCTTCAAACTTCACGTCACAGTCGAAATCCGTTTCTATTTCTTGCAAAGCGACAAGATCTTTTGGATGAAGCTTTAGTCTTATATTAGCCGCACTGATAGGCAATGCCGCTAATGCGGTTTTAACAACCGAGGTAATTTGCGAGCGTTGGTTATGCAATTCACGTTGTAAAACAGCTTCTGCAATATTAATCGCCATATGCGCGAGTGCATCTTCAACATCATGTTGATAGTCAGCTAATGGCGTTTGAAACTGCTGTAAAATAGACTGCAACTGATTCTTGATGGCAAGTAACTCTTTTTGAGCTAGTGCTTTACCTTCGTTGTAACCCTGTTGATGCCCCGCCTGACGGCCTTTTTCAAGTCCTTCGGTGTAACCTTCTAGGCTGGCCTGCTCGCGAAGCTTTACAAGATCTTCTGGCTCTTCGATAACGTCAGGTTTAGCGACAGCCTTTTCTATTTGTGCTGGTTTGGGATTATGTTGTTTGCGCCAATCATGCTTTGATTGCGGACGATTTTTCACCACTTCTACAACCCGCGCACCAGAAATTTCAGGGAGATCTAACGCGCCAAATGCTGTTGCTTCTCCTGCAGGTATTCGGGTACTTGCTATCTTTTTCATAGGCTAGCTCCGTTACAGCATTTCTTCGCCGCTACCACCGAGTGAAATTTCACCCGCGTCAGCTAAGCGTCTCGCAACTGTAAGGATTTCTTTTTGCGCAGCCTCGACTTCAGATACTCGAACAGGGCCTTTGGCTTCCAGGTCATCCTTCAAAAGAGCCGCAGCGCGTTTAGACATATTTTTAAAGATTAATTCCTGCATCTCAATATCAGCCCCTTTAAGCGCCAAAATGAGCATATCTGTAGAGATTTCCCTGAGAATAATCTGAATGCCTCGATCATCGACTTCTTTCAGGTTATCAAAGACAAACATTAGATCCTGTATTTTGGTCGCAAGGTCTTCATCCATCTCAGAGATCGCTTCCATAAGCTCCGCTTCGATAGAGGTATCAATGTTGTTCATAATTTCAGCAGCGACCTTAAAACCACCCATTGTAGTGGTCTTAGAGCCCGCCTTACCTGAGAATTGCTTCTCTAGAATGTCGTTTAGTTCTTGTAAAGCAGAAGGCTGGACTGTATCGAGAGACGCAATACGCATCATGATATCCAGGCGCATTTTATCGGAAAGGTTCATTAAAATTTCAGCAGACTGATCTGAATCGAGGTAAGCACAGACAATTGCTTGGATCTGTGGATGTTCATGGCGAATGATATCAGCTACTGAACGAGCGTCCATCCACTTGAGAGTATCTAAACCGGTGGTATTACCCCCAAGTAAAATACGATCAACTAGGCTGTTGGCTTTGTC
>JALRIU010000188.1 GCA_023255355.1 Pseudomonadales bacterium
CGCTCTTCCGATCTCGGCTGTTTGCATCCCAAATTACGTCTCTTTCCGCGTATCTACCTGTCATGGTCAGTCCGTTGATTGGGGCGGATACAATAGAAAAGTTAGCCTCAAACGTCTTGGAAGCTGCACCAGCACAGTTTGCATTGGCAGGGCTCTCTATGGGCGGCATTGTCGCGATGGAGGTCGTTCGCCAAGCGCCAGAAAGGGTTACGCATTTAGCGCTGCTTGATACCAACCCATTCGCAGAGATCGAGAGCGTCAAATTGCGTCGGGCGCCACAAATGCAAAAGGCGCGTGCTGGTCACCTCGAGGCGGTCATGCGAGACGAGATGAAGCCGAATTATCTATACGATGCACCAGAAAAATCTGGGTTGATGGATCTTTGCATGGATATGGCATTGGCCTTAGGGCCTGATGTCTTTTGCGATCAATCTATCGCATTGCGTGACCGTATCGATCAGTCGCGGACTTTAAGTCATTATAAAGGTCGGTCGCTTGTATTGTGCGGTCGACATGATGTGCTTTGTCCTGTGGAACGCCATCAGGCTATGCATGATATGTTGTCAAACAGTACGTTTTCGATAATCGAGCAGGCTGGGCATTTACCAAGTTTAGAAAAACCTGAGGAAACAACAGCCGCTTTGCGACGCTGGTTGGAGGTATAATGGATCAAGATCTTCTTACTCTTTTGCGCTCTGTCGATACCCCAACTGTATGCAACGCGATAGAAGTGGCGCAGGGGAGACGGGGCTTCAACGCATTTACCCGTGGCACAATGAGCGCAAGTGATCCTAAGGGCGTAATTGTTGGTTATGCGGTGACCGCTCAAATTGCGGCATTAGAGCCGCCAAAAGAAAGCCCCGAAATTATTCGTGCACGGCGCATGGCCTATTACAAAGCGATGTCAGAAGCCCCAAAGCCATCGATCGCGGTTGTGGAAGATTTAGACTATCCTCAATCGATCGGTGCGTACTGGGGAGAAGTTAACACGACTATTCACAAAGGCTTTGGCATGTCGGGTGCCTTGACGAATGGCGTGATGAGAGACTTGGGCGATTTAGCGCCTGATTTCCCCGTGATAGCGGGTAGCATTGGACCCAGCCATGGTTTCGTCCATGTCCGCAGTGTTAATGCGCCTGTATGCGTAATGGGCTTATCAGTGTCCCCTGGTGATCTGGTGCATGCTGATCGCCACGGTGCAGTGGTTATTCCAACCGATGTGATCAATTTACTCAGCGCTGCCATCAAAAAAATGCAGGAGACGGAACAATTAATATTAGGCCCAGCACGCGGTGAAAATTTTGACTTTGCTGCGTTTGAAGAAGCATGGGCAGCATTTGAAAAATCGCGCGTTTGAATGCGTCAAAGGTCTCGTGGGTGAATTTGAGTTCGACATAGGCTTAATCCGGCCCCCGCAGCCACTTTTTCCGAATGTCTCAAACTACAGCTTCACTCATGTCTTCTGCTCTTTACCTTAGCCTGTAAGTTTAAATGAGGAAAAACAAATTGGCAGATGAGGTTTCTGATGAAATCCTTTGAGCGAAATCTCTTTTCATTGCATGTTGTCGTCCTAAAATCCTCTACGGGTGCTTTATAACAGGGAGAACAAAATGCAACTTACCCACTCTAAGAAAACGTTGCGAACTATGCTTCTTACTGCTGCAGTGTCAGCAGTAGCCATTTCGTCAGTCAGCGCGGAAACATTGCGTTGGGCGCGGGCAGGGGATTCATTGACGTTGGATCCGCATGCACAAAACGAGGGCCCGACTCATACTCTCGCCCATCAAATTTACGAACCACTTATAATACGCGATATGTCGGGGCAGTTTCAGGCTGCATTGGCTACTGACTGGGCGCCGTCCCCCGATGATCCAAATGTCTGGGTGTTCAATTTGCGTGAAGGTGTAACTTATCACGATGGCGCTGCCTTTACCGCTGAAGATGTTGTGTTCTCAATTGGACGAGCGCAGTCAGAAAATTCCAATATGAAAGAACTATTGAACTCAATTGTTGAAGTTCGTGCGGTTGACGACTTAACTGTTGAGATGGTTACGGATGGTCCAAATCCAATCCTACCATCGAACCTTACAAATCTTTTTATGATGGATAGTGGTTGGGCTGAATCAAATGGCGTTGTAGAAGTGCAGGACGTCGAAGGTGGAGAGACGACTTTTGCGGCTACGAACGCAAATGGCACTGGGGCTTACAAGCTTGTTAGCCGTGAACCCGATGTACGGACAGTTCTAACCCAAAACGAAAACTATTGGGGTATTGGGCAGTTCCCACTTGAAGTTACGGAAATCATTTACACACCTATTCAGAATGCTGCGACACGAGTAGCAGCGCTGTTGTCTGGGGAAGTCGATTTCATCCAAGATGTCCCCGTGCAAGACTTGGACCGTGTTGCAAACACGGATGGTCTTATCGTTAAGACAGCCCCACAAAACCGCGTAATTTTCTTTGGAATGAATATGGGGGCAGCGGACATTGCAAATGACAATGTTGATGGTGCCAACCCTCTTGCGGATGTCCGTGTTAGACGCGCAATGAATATGGCGATTAACCGTGATGCAATTCAACAAGTAGTTATGCGGGGTCAGTCGCAACCCGCTGGTATGATTGCTCCGCCATTTGTAAACGGCTGGACAGCAGAGATGGATGGTTCTGTCTCAACTGATATTGATGCTGCACGCGCTTTGATGGCCGAAGCGGGTTATGGCGACGGGTTTTCCATCCAGTTGGACTGCCCAAATGATCGCTACATCAATGATGAAGCGATTTGCCAAGCAGCCGTCGGCATGATGGCACAAATTGGCATCACCGTTAACTTGGACGCTAAGCCAAAGGCACAACACTTCCCACTCATTACAAATGGTGAAACCGATTTCTACATGTTGGGTTGGGGCGTTCCTACATATGACTCCGAGTATATCTTTAACTTCTTGACGCACACTCGTGGCGAAGACCGAGGCAGCTGGAACGGGACTGGCTATTCAAACCCTGAGATGGATGCCATGATCCAGAGCTTAGCGTCTGAAACTGACCTAAGCGCCCGAAATGCTACAATCCAAGCGATTTGGGACGATGTTCAAGAACAGCAGTTGTACCTACCAATACATCACCAGGTTCTTAACTGGGGTATGAGTGATGCAGTTGGTATTGACGTTAGCCCTGAAGATGATCCGAAGTTCAAATTCTTCACGATGAACTGATTGTAAATTACTGCCCCTCAATTAGAGGGGCAGTAACCCTTTTATCAATTTGTTCCATTGGGAAATTTTTTCATGCTGGCATACATCCTACGCCGGATATTTCAGTCTTTAATAGTGTTACTCGCTGTTGGCTTTGTTGCTTTTGCGATGTTCAGTTTCGTGGGAGACCCCGTGGATAACATGTTGGGTCAAGAACGCACGCAGGCTGATATTGAGCGCTTGCGCGAACAGCTTGGACTAGATCAGCCATTTATAGTGCAATATTGGCGCTTTTTGGAGCAAGCTGCTCAAGGAAATTTTGGCTTAAGTTATCGCCAAGGGCGGCCTGTTTCAGAAATTATCGCTGAAAGATTGCCTGCTACAGTGGAATTGGCGCTCGTGTCAGGGTTCTTAGCCTTTATTGGTGGTGTTGGATTGGGAGTGTTCACCGCAATACGGAGACACGGTTTACTGCCGAGTTTTATTATGACAGCGTCGCTTGTCGGAGTGTCACTACCAACGTTCCTGATTGGAATTTTATTGATTTATATATTTTCTGTTGAGCTTGGTTGGCTTCCAAGTTTTGGCCGTGGTGAGGTCGTTGACCTCGGGGGATGGACCACAGGTTTCCTAACAGCCAGTGGTTTAAAAGCATTAATTCTTCCTGCCATTACGCTTGGTCTCTATCAAATGACGTTAATCATGCGTCTAGTTCGCACTGAGATGTTAGAAGTATTGCGCATGGACTATATACGCTTTGCACGAGCGCGTGGGTTGACCGAAAAAACAATTAATTTTCGGCACGCTCTGAAAAATACACTTGTGCCAGTCATCACAATAACTGGTCTCCAGCTAGGTAGTATCATCGCTTTTGCGATCATCACGGAAACTGTTTTTCAATGGCCGGGCGTGGGGCTGCTGTTCATCAACGCTGTTCAGTTTGTCGATATACCTGTCATGGCTGCTTATTTGATGATGATTTCCGTAATGTTTGTGGGAATTAATCTGATAGTCGATGTCCTTTATTTTGCCATTGATCCTCGTTTGCGGATTGAACGAAGCGTAGGGGGGCATTGAGTTGAGGCGCCCCAGGATTTTTGTAAAATTTTCTCAGGCTTTAAACAGTGATTTAGGTTGGTCATTCAGAAAAAATCCGGTGGCGATCATGTCATTTTTTGTGGTTGTGTCTTTGATAATGGGAGCGATATTTGCCCCATTATTAGCGCCTTATGATCCTTTTGACCCAGCCACCCTGAACTTGATGAATGGGTTTACGGGACCACTGACCCCTAACCAATTCACACAAGATGTTTTTGTTTTGGGGACTGATGATCAGGGTCGTGATGTCTTGTCCACCATTCTCTTTGGGATGCGAATATCTCTGTTTGTTGGGTTCTCGGCTGTTTTTCTGGCGATGATTTTGGGTGTAATTCTTGGTCTTTTAGCGGGTTACATCGGCGGATGGCTGGATGCTGTTATCATGCGGGTTGCTGACGTGCAGCTCACCTTTCCGTCTATTTTGGTTGCGATGTTGATTTTTGGTATCGCGAAAGGCGTCACGCCGGCGGAATTCCGTGATCAGGTAGCTATTTGGGTCCTCATTCTTGCCATTGGTCTGAGCGACTGGGTTCAATTTGCACGCGTGGTCCGCGGTGCTACTTTGGTTGAAAGGCAGAAGGAGTATGTTCAAGCGGCACAGCTCATCGGGCGAGCTAACTTAGCGGTGATGCTCAAACACATCCTGCCCAATGTTCTCAACCCCGTTTTGGTAATTGCCACAATTAGTTTGGCTTTGGCTATCATTGCCGAAGCTACTTTGAGTTTTTTGGGTGTGGGTGCTCCGCCTACTAAGCCGAGTTTGGGAACACTAATTCGTATCGGGCAAGAATATATGTTCTCTGGAGAATGGTGGATCTTGTTTTTCCCTGCGATCACTCTTTTGGCTCTCGCGCTATCAATAAATCTACTCGGTGATTGGTTGCGTGACGCTTTGAACCCGAGGTTGCGCTGATGGTGCAACCTGTCCTCTCCATAAAGAGCCTGGTTGTGGAAATTCCCACTCGGAAAGGTGTCCTCAGGCCAGTAGATCAGGTGAGTTATGACATTTTCCCAGGTGAAATTCTCGGTATCGTTGGCGAGTCCGGTGCAGGAAAGTCAATGACAGGGAACGCTGTAATTGGGTTGTTAGAGCGGCCGGCGCGAATTGTGTCAGGTAATGTGCTATTATCAGGGAACCCGATCCACAACTTATCAGCCTCTGAATTCCGTAAAATCAGGGGTAAAAAAATTGGTATGATCTTTCAGGATCCTTTGACTTCGTTAAACCCACTTTTAACTGTCGGAGAGCAACTGGTAGAAACCATCATTGAACATCTTGCGGTTTCGAAGAAAGAAGCGCAGGAGCGCGCCATCGCAGCCCTGGAAGAAGTCGGTATCCCTGCAGCGCGAGAGCGGATAGGTAGCTATCCCCACGAGTTCTCCGGCGGTATGAGGCAACGAGTGGTGATAGCTTTAGCATTATGCGCTGAGCCTGACTTCGTAATCGCAGATGAGCCGACTACGGCACTTGACGTGTCAGTTCAGGCTCAGATCATTGCACTTTTAAAGCGCTTGTGCCGAGAGCGTGGCGTCGGGGTTATGTTGGTTACGCATGACATGGGCGTAATTGCTGAGGCGGCAGATCGTGTAGCTGTCATGTATGCTGGAAGGTTGGCCGAGCTTGGCGCGGTGCGAGATGTGCTCACTGCCCCAAAGCATCCTTATACCTATGGGCTTATGGGCTCTACTCCGTTGGCAAGTAGAGGATTGAAACGATTGAAGCAGATCCCTGGTTCAATGCCGCGGTTAGGAGCTTTACCAGAAGGCTGTGCCTTTTCACCAAGATGCGATTTTGCTCAGGAAGTTTGTAAAACCGGATCTTCGCCATTTATCGCAGACGAGGATGCTCAAGCCGCATGTTGGTTCCCATTGCAGCACACTAAATTACGGTCGTCAAAATGAGTGTGATTGTCCGAGCAAAAGCGTTAAGACGCCTCTTTGATGTCTCCAAGCCCTGGTTGAACCGTGTTGTCGAAAGGGAGCCAAAGGCTTTTTTAACGGCTGTTGCAGATGTAGATTTTGAAATTGAGGAAGGCTCAGTTTACGCGTTAGTTGGTGAGAGTGGTTCTGGGAAATCAACTATCGGCAAAATGGTTGTAGGGTTAACTAGTGCAACTGATGGGACCATTGAAATTGATGGCATCGCGATAACTGGCAATGATCAGAAAGCAAAAATTTCTGAGGCTCGACAAAAACTGCAGATGATTTTTCAAGATCCATACGCATCCTTGAATCCGCGTTGGAAAGTACGTGACATTATAGCAGAGCCTGCAAAATTGAGAGGCCTTGAGATCAAAGGTTTGCCCGAAAGGTTGCTGCAACAAGTCGGTTTATCACCAGAGGATGCAGATAAGTATCCACATGAGTTTTCGGGTGGACAGCGGCAACGCATTTGCATTGCACGTGCTCTTTCGTCTGAGCCTAAGGTGATCGTGTGTGATGAGCCTACTTCTGCGCTGGATGTATCAGTGCAAAGCCAAGTTTTGAACTTGATGTCGGATTTGCAAGAGCAACTGGGTCTTACATATTTATTTATTAGCCATGATCTTACTGTTGTGGAGCACATGGCCGATAAGATTGGTGTGTTATATTTGGGAGCTTTGGTTGAAGAGGCCCCAAAGGAAACTCTGTTCGCTTCACCTTTGCATCCTTACACGCGTATGCTGTTTGATGCTGCGCCAAGATTAGATGGGTTTGGGCGAGAAATTGATGTGCCCAAAGGCGAAATACCTGACCCGATTAATCCTCCGCCTGGCTGCTCCTTCCATCCACGGTGTCCACTTGCTACAAGCTTGTGCAAAACAGTTCGCCCTCAGATGCGTTTGATTGGAGATACGCGCGTTTCTTGCCATCATGTTTAGACTATGCTTACACCATTTTATTCCGGGTGTTTGGTGCTTAACTGTGGTTCGACATAGGCTTAATCCCGCCGCTGCAACCACCTTCTCTGAATGACTCAATTTTTAGGTTTTACTCAAATCTTCTAGTTTCCACTTTAGACTCTTGTCGCGAATGAAAGAAAATCAGAGGGCAGGTCGGTAGGTCACACCGCATACGACATTTGTCATCTTCGTGTTTTAAACAGAGTATTTCCTTAGGATTTGTGGATCAGGTTCTACACCGATCCCTGGAGCAGTCGGGACAGTTACGTAGCCCTGGTTGTTTTTCACCTGCCCCAAAACGTTGAGCGGTTCCTTCAACAACTCATCACGGAAATGATTGTGTGTTGTATCTAACTCCAGCATTGGTTCCCATTGGTGCATACCACCTGGCATGACTGGCATAGCTGCAAGAAGCTGTAAGTTTGTTGCTACAGCTATTGCTGATCCCCACACATGATTAATGACGGGGGTGAAATGGGCGTGGCATAGGGCTAGAACGCGTAGATATTCAGAAATACCGCCTAGAGCACAGACTTCAGGTTGGGCAATATCAAGACCACGGTTTTCTAAAATAGTCCGCCAACCCCAGCGGTTAAATTCTGCCTCACCGCCCGATATGTTTACCGAAAGGCCTTGACGTAATTCGCGATAGCCATCCAGGTCCTCAGGAGCGACAGGTTCCTCGAACCAGTATGCACCCATTTCCTCTAGCGCTCTACCTACATAAAACGCATCAGAGGTTGTATAGCAGTGGTTGGCATCAACCATAAACTGGCCTGTTGTGCCCACTCCTTCTGCAACGGCGGCGCAAAGCTCTACATCGGCCTTAGCTCCGAGCCCAACTTTCATTTTAGTGGCGTGGAAGCCCATTGAAAGTATACGGGATGCCTCGTCCTTGAAGCGCGATTTATGATCCGCAACACTTTCGCGTTTTAGCATCATGCCATAACCGTAGGCTTTTATACTACTGCGATGCGCCCCGCCGATCAGCTTATGCACAGGTAAGCCAGCGACCTTACCTGCAATGTCCCATAGGGCTATATCTACGCCTGAAAGGGCCTGTAGAGGCATACCCTTTTGGCCATGATCTCTCAGTAAATTGTAAACTTTGTGCCAAATAACATCACGATCCAATGGATCCGACCCCAAGATTATTGGTCGTATGACTAATTCCACAATGCCTTTATTCGCGAGTGCAATGTTCCCCGCACCAAAGCACTCGCCCCATCCGGTTACTCCTTCATCGGTTTGCACCTCAACCAAGTGCGCACTTCGCTTTGAGTAGAATTGTTGGGAATATCCAAGGTCTTCTGGCAGTTCATATTGTAGAACATGGCTTTTTACTTTGGTTATTTTCATGATCGCATTCACCGAAAACATATTTACAAATGCACAACAGCAAACCCTTCCTGCGTCAAGTGACATTGCAGAGCTTTGTCAAAAGACCTGGGTACTTAAAAAATTCTTTCAAAATTACGTTTGGAGCGTGAAAAGCAGATCAGCGCCCATACCGCCTTTAGAACATTCCTTTATGTTGAGATTATAGTGGTTCGGCACAGGCTTAATCCCGCCTCCGCAACCATTTCCTAAATTTACCAAAGGCACATTGCCTCAGCCGTTAAGGGTCTTATCATAGTCCTACAAACTAAATTCTAGTTAGGTTT
>JALRIU010000282.1 GCA_023255355.1 Pseudomonadales bacterium
TTCTTGCAGCTGTCGCCATACCGCAGTATCAAAACTACAGCCAGCGGGCGCGGTGGGCCACCAACCTGGGCGCCATTGCTGCATTGCAAAAACGAATTCCTCTAGTTTGTTTCTCCGCAACCGGGGGCGCACGTATGCAAGAGGCCTTGATATCGTTAATGCAAATGGCTAAAACATCGGCAGTGATTGAGCGCATGAAAACAGAAGGCGTGCCATTTATATCGGTGATGACAGACCCAGTTTATGGTGGTGTCTCTGCAAGTCTAGCTTTGCTTGGCGATCTGAATGTTGCCGAGCCTGGTGCTCGTGCTGGTTTTGCTGGACCTAACATTATTGAGCAAACCATTCGGGTGAAATTACCTAAAGGCTTCCAACGAGCTGAGTTTTTGATGGATCACGGTGCTATTGATATGATTATTCACCGTAAGGATATGCGAGATACACTCTCTAGACTCCTTGCAAAAATGACCCACCAGGAGCTTGCATAAGTTTCAATATGAATCTGGCACAATGGCTCGAACAAATTGAGCGTCTTCACCCTGTAGAAATCGATTTGGGTTTGAGCCGGGTTGCCGCTGTTTGGCAGGCCTTGGATCTTGATTTGCCGGGCTATGTGATAACCGTTGCAGGAACAAACGGAAAAGGTTCTACTGTTGCTGCCCTTGAGGCAGCAGCGATATCTGCAGGCTATTCAACGGGTGCATATACTTCTCCTCATATTATTCAATATAACGAGCGTATTAGACTCAATGGTGACATGGCTAGCGATGATCAAATTTGCTCAGCCTTTAATAAAATTGAGGTGGCTCGTGGTGATATCTCACTTAGCTATTTCGAGTTCGGCACCTTAGCAGCCCTGGTTCTATTTGCAGAATTAAAGGTTGATGTTGTGTTGCTCGAAGTCGGACTTGGTGGACGAATGGATGCAGTGAATATCATCGACTGCGATTTAGCTATTGTCACGTCGATTGCCCTAGATCACTTTGAATGGCTAGGGAGTGACTTGGAATTCATCGCCTCTGAAAAATCCGCAATTTCAAGATCAGGTAATCCGTTAGTTATTGGTGAAGTTCCCGAATTAGAATTTTGGCGTACCCTTTCTCAGCGTGAAGGTCCAACCTATTTCTATGGTAAAGATTTTTACCTTAATGACAAAGTTTGGCACTCAGCTGCACAACAATACGATGTTTCTAATGTGTCGATTCCACTCAATTCTGTGGCCATAGCTCTTAAGGTTTTAGAAATATGTCCCCTGTGGCATGATCGTGTCGATTGCCGCCCCGCAGTACTTTCTACCCAGGTGGCTGGTCGTATGCAAGAGGTTAGCTGGTCCGGTCGCCAAGTACTTTTTGACGTGGCTCATAACCCTGCATCGATAGAGTTGTTGTGTGAGATGCTTCTTCAAAAGCAACAGCGATTTGAGGTTGTTTTTGCAGCTATGGCCGATAAGGACTTAGACGATATGTTGCCGCGTTTGTTAGCCTTTGCGGACAGCTTGATTTTACCGCAATTGCAGGTCGGACGTGCTAAAAAAGCAGATCAACTTGCCGCTATGGTTCCTGCGGATGTTGAGTGCCATCGTTTTGACTCAATGCCATTGGCGATTCAGTTTTTAGCCTCGCAAAAGAGTCAAAAACCGATTCTTGTCGCAGGTTCTTTTTTTACGGTGTCTGAAGCTATGCAGGCGATGGGATTTACAACGATAAACCGATTAAAGGAGTAGGGCAGTGAAACAAAGTTTGCGACAACGTTTGGTGGGCGCAGTAGTCGTTGTTGCGCTGGGAGCAATTCTTTGGCCAATCATCTTTGATGAAGGGCCAAGCCGAGTTATCTCCAAAAAGAGTATTATCCCTCCCCAGCCAGCCATACAACATGTCGTTATCGAACCAATACATAATCCAGTAACAGAAACTACAGCTGATTTTGGTCCTCGCGATGAGCAAGGCTTGCCCGTTCTTGAAGAGCCTGATCAAGAGGTAATGGCCGAACTAACTCCTGAGCAAGGTATTAACCACAAGCAAGCATCTCCTGAAGTAAATGTCGTTGAATCGCCTAGTATTAATGAGCAAGGTTTGCCTGAGGCCTGGTCAATTCAAATAGGTGCATTTTCAAATCAAACAAATGCATTAAATCTTGTTGATCGACTTAAACAGGCTGGTTTTAAAGCTTATATGCGTGAATCTCAAGGTATAGCTCGTGTTTTGGTGGGCCCTAAGTTGTCTAAACGTGCTGCCTCCGACGAAATGGCATTGATACGTGACCAATTTCAGATGCAGGGAAGATTGGTCCGCTATGCACCTTAAATACATGATATTTAATCGTGGTAGACATACCTTTGGTTTGTTAAAATTACCCAAATTATTTTGTGGCTATCTATGAATCACGCTGATTGGATCATTGTTGGTATTGTAAGTCTCTCAGGTTTGATAAGCCTCTGGCGCGGTTTTGTCAAAGAAGCTATGTCCTTGCTTATTTGGCTCTCAGCATTATCCATAGCATTATTTTTTAGCGATACCCTTTCCGCCTATTTGGTAAATTGGGTGGATACCGCTTCATTACGTAAAATGGCTGCTTTTGCCATTTTGTTTGTCGCTACTTTAATTGTTGGTGGCATTATTAGTTATATCATCTCGGCCCTTGTGAAAATGACCGGTCTAACAGGTACTGATAGGCTATTAGGCATGGTCTTTGGTGTGGCGAGAGGTTTGCTTTTGGTTTTGGCACTATTGATTTTGGTGCCGCCAATAGTGCCAATTAATCAAGATCAGTGGTGGCAGCAGTCGTTGCTAATTCCCCAGTTTTTGCTGATGCAAGATTGGGCTATTACCTTGGTTAATGATATAAAAAACGTATTTTTTGCTTAGTATTTTGTAAAGCGCCTTAGCGCAGCGGGATTTCTTATGTGTGGTATCGTCCGTATTGTCGGACAGCGTCGCAACGTCAACCAAGACATCTATAATGCACTGACAGTGTTGCAGCATCGAGGCCAAGATGCAGCAGGTATGATGACCTTTAATGGTCAGTTTAACCAACGCAAAGGTGAAGGATTGGTTCGCGATGTATTCCAGCAGCGCCATATGCAGCGTCTTGAAGGTACCGTCGGTATTGGCCATGTTCGTTATCCAACGGCAGGCAGTTCGGGTCCTGCTATGGCCCAGCCTTTTTATGTTAATTCACCTTATGGTATTAGCTTGGCTCACAATGGTAATCTTACCAATGCATCTGAATTGCGTAATAGCTTATTCCAAACTGATTTGCGCCATTTGAACACCGATTCTGATTCAGAAGTTCTTTTAAACATCTTTGCTCATGGTCTGCAAAATCAAGGTAAATTAAAACCTGGTCCCGATGAAATATTTACTGCTGTTGCCGAAGTGCATGAACGTTGCTCTGGTGGATATGCTGCTGTAGCACTTATCGCGAATTATGGTCTTGTTGGGATGAGAGATCCTCATGGTATTCGTCCACTCGTGTTTGGCTCTCGCGAAACGCCGGTTGGACCTGAGTATATGATTGCCTCAGAGAGTGTTGCACTCGATGTATTGGGTTTTAAATTGATTCGCGATGTGGCACCTGGTGAGGCAATATATATCGATAACGAGGGCCAACTTCACACGCGTCAATGTGCGACAAACCCTAAATTATCGCCTTGTATTTTCGAGCATGTTTACTTTGCTCGTCCCGATTCGATTATGGATGGTATTTCGGTTCACAAGGCTCGTATGCGCCAAGGTGAGCGTTTGGCAGAGAAGGTGATGCGACTTCGTCCTGATCATGATATTGATGTCATTATTCCAATTCCTGATTCAAGTAGAACGGCAGGTCAGGCAATGGCTTCGGCGTTGGGTGTTAAATTCCGTGAGGGTTTGGTTAAAAATCGTTATATCGGTCGCACTTTCATTATGCCAGGGCAGGAAACGCGCAAGAAGTCTGTGCGTCAAAAGCTTAATGCGATCGAGCTAGAGTTCAAAGGTAAAAATGTCATGTTGGTAGATGATTCTATTGTGCGTGGCACAACCTGCCAGCAGATTATCGAAATGGTCCGAGAGGTTGGTGCTAATAAAGTTTATTTTGCCTCAGCCTCGCCAGCGGTGCGCCATCCAAACGTATATGGTATCGATATGCCCTCAGCTAAAGAGTTGATTGCTCACGATCGCACTGAAGAACAAGTGTGTGATTTGATAGGTGCTGATTGGTTGGTTTACCAAGATCTTGATGACTTGGTTAGCTCATCAAAAGAGGGCAATGAGTCAATCGATCGTTTTGATTGTGCCGTATTTGATGGTGTATACGTTTGCGGCGATGTCACTCAGACCTATCTGGATGGCTTGGATCAAGAACGTAATGATCTAATGCAAGAGAAGAACCGCGCAGCGATGAGTGGCGATAGCTCTGTTATCGGTGTGCATAACGAAGAGCGCAGTTAGAATTTCTAGATGTTTTTTTAAGGTGCTTTTTGAGCACCTTTTTTTTTACAATAATTACCTTTTTCTCCTGATTTCCTTTAAAAACGTTTCATTCACTGGCGTTAGTGTGCTGCTTAGACTAAAAATTAATGACTAAGCAAACAATAACTGAGGTGGAAATTTTGCGTGATACTCTTCAGGCAGTCCTGGCAGATTTAAATTCAGTATTTTTAGGTAAGCCTGACAAAGTAAAGTTGGCGTTGACTTGTGTGCTTGCTGGTGGGCATTTATTACTCGAAGATCTACCTGGAATGGGGAAAACGACACTTGCAAAGGCCTTGGCTTGTGCTTTGGGTTTGGATTTTAAGCGTGTGCAATTTACCGCTGATATGTTTCCTTCAGATCTTCTTGGCGTAAGCGTTTATCGGCGTGAAGACAATGAATTTAACTTTATTCGTGGGCCGATATTTACGCATATTTTATTGGCTGATGAAATTAACCGTACACCGCCTAAAACCCAAAGTGCTCTGATGGAGGGAATGGCTGAAGGTCAGGTTAGTGTTGATGGTGTATGTCACAATTTGCCTCAGCCTTTTTTTGTGATTGCCACCCAAAACCCAATCCACCAAACAGGCACATTTCCATTGCCCGAATCTCAATTAGATCGTTTTACTATGTGTTTAAGTCTTGGATTTCCTGCCGCAAAGGTCGAACGTCAATTGCTTTTAGGTAATGCTGATGCAGCCTTGTGCGCAATGCCCCAGCGCCTTAATGTTGATCAATTGCTAGGCATCCAACAGTCTTTATTGAATATTCGTGTGACTGAAGCCTTGGTAGATTACCTGCAGCGCCTTCTTCAAGCCACTCGAGATAGTTCTGTGCTGGGTTTCGGGTTGTCACCGAGAGCAGGCATGTCGGTACTTACCTGTGCTCGTGCATGGGCAATGTTAGATGGCTTCGACTTTGTTCGTCCAGAAGATATTAAAGCTGTGTTTGTTGCTGTTAGCGCCCACCGTATTAATGCGGTAGCCCCGGCTATCGTTCAGCAAGAGTTGCAACGAATCTTAGCTGAGACGGCTGTGGTGTAGTTTTGAAAAATTGGTGGCGGAAACAATGGCGGCGCTGGCTAGGTAAACGGTTGAGTTGGCAGACAGCAACGACTTTAAATCAGCGAAATATTTATATTTTTGCAACGTCGTTTGGGCTTTTTTACCTATTGATCACTACTCTGTTATTTATAGTGGCATTAAACTATCAGAATAACTCAGTTTATGCGTTTTGTTTTTTTCTGGTGGCAGTTTTTGTGGCGACAATTCTGCCCACATTTAATAACATTTATAACCTTGAAGTACGCTCTAAAGGTCATTTGGTTGGTTTGGTTGGTGAAACCATTGAGTTTCCAATTGAGATTAATGCTAAACACCGTGACCGCTATGCGCTGGGTATTGGAATTGAAAGTGTAAGGGCTCAGCAAAATATTGCTGCTGCAGAATCCCAAACGGTGTATTTAAGCTACAAGTGGATTCACTCAGGTGTACAAAAACTTCCTCCAATCAGGCTGCAAAGTATCTATCCACTTGGCCTTTTTAGAGCATGGTCATGGTTGGGTATGGCGGAATATTGTTATATTGCCCCGTATCCACATCGTTTTTCTGAACTTCATGAGCTGTGTGGGCAGGGCATCGAAAAAGGGCGTCAGCAGACCAATCTAGATGACGAAATCCAGCTACGAGAATATCGCGAAGGTGATAGCGCCAAAGATATTTATTGGCGGCGAGTTGCTGCAGATGGCACTTTGTTGAGTAAAACAAATGCTATGTTATCTACCGGACAGAAAACTCAATATTTGTTGAATTATCAGTGTAGCCGTGGCCAATTGCATCACGATAAATTAGCTGATTTATGTTATTGGTTGCTCGAGTGTGGAGCCAATGACTATCCAGTTGGTTTGAGTTTGCCTGCCGTTGATATTGAGGTGGGTTGTGGTGAAAAACATATTAAACAATGTTTGATTGAGTTGGCTAGGTCGTTATGACGGCGCTCTCAAGAGATCAAGCCTTAGCGGCATTAGTCTTGATGACAGGCAGTTTGATAGCTCAAATGATTGTCTTGCCAGTGTTCCTTTTGTTGTTGGCAACAATTTTATTGATGTTGGCTTGGTTACATTGGTTATGTCTTTGGCCTGTCCCATCATTATTGAAAGTATTTGGGCTTGTGGTCGCTATCAGTTTGCTTTTGTTAGAGTTTGGTAATCTTTTAAGCCTTGAACCTATGGTGGGTTTGTTTTCTTTTAGCCTGTTGCTGAAACTTCTTGAAGTTAAAGCTCGTCGAGATGTATATCTTTTGCTAGCCCTGTCTCTATTTGGATTAGCAACTCCATTGTTGTTCAATCAAACGCTATGGTGGTTTTTAATAGTGGTTATTCTGGCTGTTATGCACTTTAGTATGACGGTGATTTTACACACTGGTAGCCAGCGGATGTTTTGGTTTAAACCTGCGCTGTCTATATCGCTTCAGGCGCTTCCGTTGGCACTTTTATTGTTTTTTATTGTACCTAGACTTCCACCTCTATGGGTCGTTCCTCTGGCGAATCATCAGTCTATAACTGGCCTTTCAGAAAATTTAAGCTTGGGCGTCATGGATAATTTAAGCCGTGATACCAGTCTTGCTTTCAATGCGACCTTTGATGAAGAAGTTCCAATGCCTGAGCATCGATATTGGCGCAGTATTGTCTTGGTTGATTACGATGGTGAGGTTTGGCGTCCGCTTGCCACAAAAGACAATCTTACTAAATCTTCGCCTTCAGATCGGTTGGATTTTGTTTATCAGTTGATGATACCGGCGAGTTATCAGTCTTGGTTGCCCACACTAGGCGATGCTAGCCAATGGCCTGGGTCGGCTATAGCTTTAAAAGATGGGACGCTACGAAGTAAACAAAAAATTACCCAGAAACAAATTTTGAGCGTTGCTAGTCGTCTGCAAAACAATCAGTGGTCGTCATTGGAAGTACTGCATCGGAGTATGCAACTTCCTGATGATGTTCATCCCAAAACAAGGCGCTTAGCTCGAGATCTTAGTAAGGGGTTAGTGGGCCCTGAGCGTTTACAAGCGCTTCTAGATTACTTTAGGCACGAGAATTTTTATTACACTCTACAACCGGCGCCACTACTAGCGGATAAAGTCGATAGTTTTATGCTTCAGACACGGCAAGGGTTCTGTGAACATTATGCGGTAGCTTTTGCAGTGATGGCTAGAGAGCTTGGTTTTCCTGCCCGTCTTGTGACCGGATATCTCGGTGGAGAGCAAAGCTCGATTGATCCTCAGAGTTTATCGATATACCAGTATGATGCTCATGCTTGGGTCGAAGTATGGATAGAGGGCTTAGGTTGGCAGCGCTACGATCCCACTGCTTGGATCAATCCTTCTCGTATTTCAGCCTCGGCAGGGGATCGGCTAGAGTGGATGAACGAGGATATGCCACTATTGGCAAGATGGCTATGGACCGCTCGAGGCCAGCAATGGTTGATGCACGCCCGGCATTATAATGAATGGCTGAACCTGCGTTGGATGCAATTTATGCTTGGTTACGATAGCCATGGGCAGATTGGTTTTTTACAGCGTTGGTTGGGAGGTGTTACTGCTT
>JALRIU010000072.1 GCA_023255355.1 Pseudomonadales bacterium
AAATCAGGACCGATCTCTGCACAAAGAGGACTGTCAAACTCCCAAGGTTTCTTCACTCCGCTCCGACCTAGTATCCGCAGCCTGCATAGCCTGCAATGTCGATCCAAGTGTCTGCCTGGAAGCCAGACTTTGATGTCGACATAGGCCTCATCGCGAATTTTCTGCAACCAGATTTCTAGCTCTTCTTCGTACTTACGCTCATGGATCATACCCCGAGCACGATTGCGCAACATAATACTGCTGACATCTTCATCACGGCGGCCATCGACTTTGATTATGTGCCAACCAAATTGCGTACGAACTGGATCGCTGACAGTGCCTTCTTCAGTAGCAATCATTCGATCTTCGAATTCTGGTACAAACTGCCCTAAGTTACTCCAGCCCATATCTCCACCTGTCTGAGCAGAGCCGATATCATCAGAATATTCTTTTGCCAACTCAGCGAAGTCTTCTCCGTCTCGAATACGCTTTAATATACCTTCGATTTTTTCTTTAGCCTGATCAATATCAAGCACTTCGGTGGGTTTCACCAGAATATGCGCGACTTTGGTTTGGGCTACAATCACTGGCTCATTGCCGCGACGTTCTAGCATCTTGATGACATGAAAACCTGAGGGGCTGCGCACTACCTTTACAGCACCTGTCGTCATGCCGACCACGGCATCACGAAATATTTCTGGCATCTGTTCTTCGTTACGCCAGCCAAGATCTGAACGTGCTGCACCAATATTACTGTTTTCTGAAGCTAAATCAGTTAATTCAGCAGAAGCTGCTTTAGCTGCAACTGCTTCAGCTACAGATTTTAATTCACTAACTTTCATTTCTGCTGCATCAGATGACACAGGAATCAACATATGATCAAGGTGATAAACAACCTCTTGTAGTTTTTTACCTTCAGGTGAGGCTAAAAAGTTATCAAGCTCGTCATCGGTAATCATCACTCGATGATTAACATTACCTCGCTGAACTTCTTGCAGAATCATGTCTTTGCGAACTTGCTCACGTATGGCCGCATAGGATTCGCCACTACCCTCAACGAGCTCAATAAACTCCTGTAGTGATTTTCCGTTCTGTTGTGCGATATTAGCCATGGCATTATTTAGTCTGCCATCGTCAATATAGAACCCCGCCCGCTGTGCCATTTGCAATTGCAAACTTTCTACAATCAAGAGATCTAGAATTCTGCTTCGAACTTCCTGCTCATCAATGGGTGCATTAGCCTTACGCGCATTCTCAAGCGTTGATACTACACGAAACTCAAGTTCACTTTGCATCACAACATCATCATCAACGATGGCTGCAATCTGATCGATAATCACGGTTTGTGCCTGACTAGCAGCGACAAACAACATCCCCAAAGCTACAACTAAAACCCTCAAGGCATTTGTCATTTTTAACGTATTACCAACCACTTAATCTTCGCTCCTGTTCAACACTTCGGTAGCCATAAATATTTTCACCAAGCACATTTTGCAATGAACCGCCTGAACCACCTAAGCCTTTCAATTCTATGTAAAAAAAGATGCCAGTATCGTGTTTTAAACTGCCATCAAATAATTGCTCTGTATAATTACGTAACAATACCTGAGTCTTCCAACAACAGCTATCGTATTCCACGCCGAACATTTGATCGGCATTCCGCGAATTAGTCAAATCATATTGCCAACGCGCCATTAACTTCCAAGTTTCGTTAATAGGTCTGATCATCGAAACATCAATTTGTTCCAAATCCCGCGGGGCCAATATACCATTAATACGTTGTGGTATATCACGGCGCAAACCATAAGCCATATTGTATAAAGTTTCATCTTTTTGATAATGCGCACGCAATTGCGCAGTATTCAAACGACTTGTAACGCTGTTATATATCATATCAGCGCTATAGCGCCATTCTTTATCAACATGGTATTCAAGATTTAATGCATAATCTGAGCGATTAGAGTTTTCGCCATTATATTGCAGACTTGTTCCAAAATTAGGGCGATCAAAATGGTATATCTGCCCAAAACTCAAACTCGCTAATTCTCGTCCAGAATCATAATCATATAATCGTGATGTAAAGCCGTAGCTAATTTGATTGGCATCTTCGATACGATCATAACTACTTGAACGATTTTCTCTGAATAGCTGCTGATAGCCAAAGCTTAATGGCGCTGAATCAAAATTAGCAAAGTCAGTTTGATCACGATAAGGGGTATATAAATAGAATAGTCTTGGCTCAAAACTCTGGTTGTAACGCTTTTCATCCCAATCTAGTTCACGATCAAAATACAACCCGCCATCAAGTTTAAAACTTGTTGCTGACACCGAATTAGTTCCATTGTCGAAAGGGCCCCTTAAATTCTGCACAAGTTGTTTGAATTTAACTGTAGGCGTCAAGAAGCCCCCTGCACTTGCTAACGGGAAATTAACACCTACCTCACTGAAAAAGCGATCTCCGTCGACTCTCTGCTGGTGATCGAACACTGCATAATCGGCCATAAACAATAGATTTAAGGTATTGGGTTTTGAAGCCAACCTTCGTGCAGATAACCGAGGCAACATCCTGTAGGGTTCGAGCAATCCCTCCCGCATCAACTGATAACCGCGTAATTGTCCACTCAATTGCCAATTTTCATCAGAATATTGAACTTCTGCACGTTGCTGCAAATGGGCATTGCGACGAACCTGAATCGACGTTGTCTGGAGGTCCCGGAAATAATCCACATCACTGGCACGGTTAAAATCGACTAATGAACTCCACCCATCAGCGAACTCACCCTCATGACGCAAACTGAGATACCAACGGTCATCTTCTATACCAGGATTTTCATTACTGTATACATCATCATTAGGTAGATATGCACCAGCTAAATCCCATTGACCAAACGTAGTTAAATAACGAAATTGACTTTCCATCATCAAACCGCGCTTACTCATGATGCGAGGTGTCAATGTTAAATCATAGTGTGGAGCCAAGTTAAAATAATACGGCACTGCCAATTCTAAACCGGTGCGCTCACTGACACCTATAGTAGGCCACAACAGACCTGAAAGCCGTCTTTCGTCAATAGGAAATTTAATGTAGGGCACATAAACGACAGGGACATCTTTGACTCTTATGACTGCACCACTTGCCTCGCCCCAGCCGCTTTCTTGATCGAAATTAAGCTTTTCAGCAGACATATTCCAGACTTCTTGACCTGGTTCACAACTAGAAAATGACGTTGCAGTCATAGACGTTAAACCGTTATCAAAACGCTGTAATCTTTCTGTAAAACCATGCACCCCCGTATCAAATACCACGTATTCAACACGCTGTAAGTCGGCCGTGGTTTTGACAGTATCTAGAATGGCGCGCTCACCAAGAAAAAGAACTTCGGGTTCTTGTACACGAATATTCCCAATAAGCTCAAGCTGAGTGCGATCGGTATTCAAAATTGCCTGGTCTGCACGCAGCAAACGATTACCATCGCGAATTTGCACATTGCCAAACATCTCAGTTTGACCATCCTGAGACAAACTAGATCCATCGGAAAGCACATGAATAGAACCCTCAGGCAAGTCTTCTACATTGGCGTTTGAGGGATTGTAGTAAAACCCGCTACAAAGACCGCTATGGCATTCGCCTGCGACGGCATTTTCCGGCAATAACGAAGTAGGTATCCACCCCAAGTGACCATAAGGATTGTCCGGATGGGTCAGCAAACTCTCGTAAGAAACTGTACCACAGTCTCTTCCAATCACGTCCTCGTTCACAGTGAAAAATTGCGCCTCTGCCGAAGTCGCCCCGAACGTGGCAGAAACCACGGCGAGGTGAAATAACGATTTGACGGGCATAGACATTAAATAGCGTATCCTGAGAGTCTTATGAGAATATTTTTTAGTTGTAAACGCGTACAAAACAAAACGATTAGTGTATTGTAAACAATAACTCCCACAAGGGCGACATATCTAGCTTTTAAATACAATAAATAAGGACGTAGATTAAAATGCGTGATGAATTATTATCATGGTGTTGTGACGCGCTACAGTGTGATCTACAAAACTTAAAGATTGAACCCCTAACCGGCGACGCTGGATTTAGAAAATACTTTCGTATTTTCCTGCACAACTCCAGCTATATCGTTGTCGACGCGCCACCCGAACATATCGATAATCCTGTATTTGCTAGCATTGCCTACCGACTTGAACAATGCGGTGTCATCGTCCCCAGCATTATTGCCAAAGATTTCAATCGAGGCTTTTTAATTCTTGGCGATCTTGGTGATAATTTACTGTTAAACAAACTTAATCCAGACAATGTCGACCACCTTTATCGCAAGGCTTTAAAACTTATTATCCAAATGCAAAGCTGCGACACGCAAGGCATTGCAACCTATGATCGACTTGCACTTCGCAGGGAAATGGATCTGTTTAACGATTGGTTTGTCAAAAAACTACTATCACAAGAGATTAACGAGCACGCCACAAAAATCATCGATAATTGTTTCAAAATTCTCGAAGAACAAGCGCTTCATCAGCAATATCGATTTGTCCATAGAGACTTTCACTCCAGAAATATCCTGCTCTTTGCTGACGAGCTAGCCACTATTGACTTCCAGGACGCCATCGTAGGTCCTATAACGTATGACGCAGTATCACTGCTTAAAGATTGCTATATCCGCTGGCCCAGCGAACAAGTAAATATGTGGTTAAAATTTTATCACGACGAACTTATTGCCTACGGCGTGATTCCAGAAGACACAAAATTTAGCGACACCCAAAAAGGATTCCACTTGATAGGCCTTCAAAGACACCTCAAAGTATTTGGGATTTTTGCTCGTCTATCACTCCGTGACGGCAAACATCAATACCTGCATGACCTTCCTTTAGTGATCAGCTATACACTCGAAGCCCTGAGGCTTTATGCCAAACAATTTCCAAGTTTAGGTGTGTTTTTAACTTGGTTTGAAACCCATCTGATGCCAATCATCAAGGATCAGGAATGGTTTAATGAGCAGCCCTGAAAGAGTAGCCATAATCCTTGCTGCAGGCCGCGGCGAACGCATGCAACCACTTACTAACCACACTCCAAAACCGCTTCTAAAAGCGGCCGGTAAACGGCTAATTGAATATATTTTAGAAAAACTGGCTGCTGCTCATTGCCAACGTGTTGTGATTAATTGCGCCCATCTCGCAGATCAGTTTCCAAAGGCACTAGGTAACGGTGAAAATTACAACCTAGACATCAAGTATTCCTTCGAAGAAAACGCTTTAGAAACAGCAGGTGGAATAAAACAAGCTCTAGATTTAATCGCAAACGATACGTTTTTGGTGATCAATGGAGATGTTTGGTGTGACATACCCTTTGAACCGCTCTTTCAACACACCATTGGCAATAATCTGGCCCATCTTGTGATGGTGAACAACCCTCCTCAACACCCCCATGGGGATTTCCAACTAAATGGCACACAGATCGAACAAAAAAACGACCAAAATAGTAAAGGGTTGACCTATAGCGGGATAGGAAAATACAGCAGCACTATGTTTGCCGATTTACCCAGTGGTAAATGCGCGCTTAGACCCTTGTTAGACAGAGCCATTGAAATGCAAGCGTTGAGTGGCGAACATTATCAGGGCGACTGGCGCGACATTGGCACACCAGAGAGACTATTAGAATTAGATAAAGCACTTAGCACGACAAGCAACTAAAAAATATCGCGCAACCATTGCAGTAAACTTGACCGTTTCTTTGTTTTTTCATCTCTGGGTCGACACGTCGATTGGAGCACTGGCCGAGCATCCGCAAAAGGCATCTGCATAGCTCCCGGACAACTTGCATCGGTTAAACGACCTTGCTGATCTACCCACAAATTCTCAACACCCGGTACAGGCTTAATATCAAAAGAGCGATAGGTAACTTTAGCCACAAACTCGCCCCAAACCTGCAGCGCACCACCACTCCC
>JALRIU010000086.1 GCA_023255355.1 Pseudomonadales bacterium
ATGCGCCCATGGCTATACCATCGATGCCCGGTGTATTCCGCTTTCCCGAGTCGCAGTTAGCATCTGAAGTTTCACGCGCCTGGCAGGCAGGTATCAAGGCGGTCATTCTGTTTGGCGTTTCTCATCACAAAGACGATGTCGGCAGCGATACTTGGAATGATGATGGTCTTATGGTTCGAATGATCAAAACAGCAAAAGCGGCTGCACCTGATATGGTCGTTATTAGTGATAACTGTTTTTGTGAATATACCGATCATGGCCATTGTGGTGTCGTGTGTGGTGATCAGGTTGATAACGACGCAACCTTATTGAATTTGCAAAAACAGGTATTGGCTGCTGCCCATGCCGGTGTCGATATGATTGCTCCGTCAGGTATGATGGACGGCATGATTGCGGCTATCCGTGAGGCGTTAGACAGCGAAGGATTTAGCCATATTCCAGTCATGTCGTATTCCACTAAGTTTGCTTCGGCCTTTTATGGGCCTTTCCGAGATGCTGTCGATTCTAGCTTTAAGGGCAACCGAAATACATATCAAATGGATCCAGCTAATGGCCGTGAAGCGTTGGCGGAATCTCTGCAGGATGTTTATGAGGGCGCTGACATTCTAATGGTTAAGCCAGGTCTAGCATAC
Organism: Pseudomonadales bacterium; assembly: GCA_023255355.1. Taxonomy (GTDB): domain Bacteria; phylum Pseudomonadota; class Gammaproteobacteria; order Pseudomonadales; family JAHEIH01; genus JAHEIH01. The sequence continues at coordinate 633 of JALRIU010000086.1, forward strand.
CTAGATGTGTTGGCTGATATTCGCAAGAACAGTGATAGACCTTTGGCGGTTTATCATGTCAGTGGTGAATACGCCATGATCAAGGCCGCTGCTGCAGCTGGTGTGATTGATGAAAAAGCAATTGTCTTGGAATCGATGATTAGCTTTAAGCGAGCAGGTGCTGATTTGATTATTACATACTATGCGCACGATCTGGCGCAGTGGTTATCTGAGAAATAGTATGCAAATCAAAACACTGGCTGACTTTACTCAGAAGGATATGGACCGCCTATTGATGGCGATACCTTTTTATAAAGAGATCAAGAGTAAAGACAGTCTACAACTTGAGTTGCTACTGCAGAACAGTCGGCTTGTAGAGCTAGAGCCTGGCGAGATTATCGTCAAGCGTGGTGACCGTGGGTTGTGGCTGTATTTTGTCTTAAAAGGGTCGTTGGCTGTATATCTCAACGAAGTAGTTGGTTCGCCCGTTGGTGAAATTATATCGGGAGAAATGTTTGGTGATCTCGCTATCCTGGCTGATGGAGAGCGTCGTGCCACTGTTGCTGCAAACCCCAAAGGGAGCCGCGGAGCAACTGTGCTGGGGCTAGATTTTAATGCGTTTGGCGAATTACACGATTTTTCTCAGATCCGTTTAGAAACCAAATTACAGTTTTATCGCTTAATGGTGTTAGGTATTCGTTGGAAATTAGAGCAAAAACGTCTAGCCAATATGGCTCATCCACTTGCACAACAAATGATGTCTCTGAGAATGCCTGTTGATAGTGTTGGGTCATTAGAATCATTGCGTTCGTTACATGAGCATGCCAGACAGTTGGCTGAGATTTTGATTGATTGGAATAACGAAGCTCAGTTCGGCAGTTAACCCCACATTTGTTTTTAGCATCTTTTATCAATTTTATGGGCGTCTAAACGACGCGATATTTCTGCTGATTTTGATAAATGGTTTATTTCCCAAGGAGGTCTTACCCCCTTGGCATCCCCCGCGTTTTGTAACGATGGCGAAGGCCTCCTTATTCACATCGGCGCCATCGATAAGCTAAGCGCAACTTCGTTACGCTCTGAAACCAGACCTATATTTACGACGTTTAAAATTGGTAACAAGCTAACCTTCAATATTTGATAAATGGCAGAGCTATTTGTGTCTTAGTATTCCCCAAAATACGACTGAATTCCCTGGGCATCCCATGCTACAATTACCGCCTTTTTAAACCGCCACCCTTTAGGGAGTTATGCATGAGCATTATTCGCCAAGACGATCTTATTGATAGTGTTGCAGACGCGTTGCAATACATTTCTTACTATCATCCAACTGACTTTATTCAGGCTGTTAATCAGGCTTACGAGCACGAGCTTAATCCTGCTGCTAAAGATGCTATGGCTCAAATTCTAATCAATTCACGCATGTCGGCGATGGGCCATCGACCCATTTGCCAAGATACAGGTATTGTGACGGTATTTGTTAAGGTGGGTATGAATGTGCAGTGGGATGCTGACATGAGCCTTGATGATATGATCAATGAGGGTGTTCGCCGTGCTTATTTGCATCCGGATAACGTTTTGCGAGCCTCTATTTTGGCTGATCCCGCTGGTGGTCGTAAAAATACCAAAGATAACACCCCTGCAGTGATTCACTATTCAATGGTGCCGGGTGATAAGGTTGAGGTTGATATAGCCGCGAAGGGCGGTGGCTCTGAGAATAAAACCAAAATGGTGATGCTCAATCCGTCTGATAGTATTGTGGATTGGATTGTTAAAACTGTCCCAACGATGGGGGCAGGTTGGTGTCCGCCAGGTATGCTTGGCATTGGTATTGGCGGTACGGCTGAAAAAGCTGCGGTACTCGCTAAAGAAGCTCTGATGGAGCCAATAGATATTCATGAATTACGTAAGCGCGGTCCATCGAATCGTGTTGAAGAGTTACGTTTAGAAATTATGGATGCGGTTAACAAGTTAGGTATCGGCGCTCAGGGCCTAGGTGGCTTAACGACGGTATTGGATGTCAAGATCAAAGACTATCCAACCCATGCGGCCTCTTTGCCAATTTGTATGATTCCTAATTGTGCAGCGACTCGTCACACTCACTTTGTGCTCGATGGTTCTGGTCCATCACTACAGAAGGCGCCATCTATTGACGAATGGCCTGATATTACTTGGGAAGTTGGTGAGAGTGTTAAGCGTGTTGATTTGAATACTGTCACCAAAGAAGATGTAAATTCTTGGCAGCCAGGAGATACCTTGCTGTTGAACGGTAAGATGCTGACTGGCCGCGATGCCGCTCACAAAAAAATCGTGGATATGCTTAACAAGGGTGAGTCATTGCCTGTTGATTTGGCTGGTCGATTTATATATTACGTTGGTCCTGTCGATCCGGTGCGTGATGAGGTGGTCGGACCTGCTGGTCCAACGACGGCAACACGTATGGATAAATTTACCCGACAAGTACTCGAACAAACGGGTCTTATGGGTATGATCGGCAAGGCGGAGCGTGGGCCAACCGCTATCGAAGCCATCAAGGATAATAAGTCAGTCTACTTGATGGCTGTGGGTGGTGCTGCTTACCTTGTGGCGCAGGCTATTAAACATGCTGAGGTCGTTGCCTTCCCTGAGTTGGGTATGGAAGCTATCTATGAGTTTGATGTCGTGGATATGCCGGTAACAGTTGCTGTCGATAGCAAGGGCGAATCAGTTCACAATACAGGCCCTCAAATTTGGAAGGCTAAAATCGAAGAGCAAAAGCTCGAGTTGATTTAATCTTTGAAGTACCCCAAACCAAGTTTGGGGTACTGGAGCCTTTGGCGTGATCCAACAAATTCTCTCCATCGTATTTCCTGTTTTTGGCATCGTCATGGTGGGATATGTTTATGGGCGACGTTATCAACCTGATATGTCGGTTGCGAATAAATTCAATCTCGATGTGTTTATTCCTGCATTGTTGTTTGCCATTTTATCAACCAGAGACTTTGATATAGCCAACCTAGGTGCGTTGCTCATTGGTGGGGCTGCAGTCGTTTTGCTGTCGGGCTTGCTGGCGTTACCCTTTGCCCGTTTTTACGGTTGGGATACAAAGACCTTTTTGCCTCCGATTATGTTTAATAACTCAGGCAATATGGGATTGCCATTGGCGCTTTTTGCCTATGGCGAAAAGGCCTTGCCGGCCGCTGTTTTGTTGTTCATCGTTGAAAATTCCTTGCACTTTTTGGTGGGCATGAAAATGATTGACCGTAGTGCATCGGTAGGGCAAATTTTTAAAACGCCAATGTTGTTAGCGTCGGCGCTTGGTCTAAGCGTGTCTTTGTTGCATATCGAATTGCCTGTTGCCATTGTGCGTCCCATTGAAATGATTGGTGATATTGCTATACCGCTTATGTTGATTGCGCTCGGTGTCAGATTGACCAATGTCAATTTAAGCGATTGGAAAATTGGTTTGGCGGCGACGATTTTAACACCACTGACGGGGCTAATTATTGCTATTGGTTATATCAGTCTCGTTGCAATGCCCGCTGAGCATGTATCTTATTTAATACTGTTCGCTGCGCTTCCACCTGCGGTATTGAATTATATGATTGCTGAAAAATATCAGCAGGAACCAGCCAAAGTAGCCTCGATTGTTATGCTCGGTAACCTGGGTAGCGTGGTCGTTATACCGCTAGTTTTGTGGTTTATTCTGCCCCATTAAGCACTAGTAAGATGGCACTGATTTGTGTAGATTGATGCCATGACTATGAATACTCTTTTTTGGCACGATTATGAAACCTGGGGGGCTCGCCCAGCGATTGATCGACCCTCTCAATTTGCGGGAATCCGCACCGATGAAAATCTTAATATTGTTGGTGAACCGCTTTGCATTTACTGCAAGCCTTGTCCAGATGTATTACCCCAGCCAGTTGCGTGTTTGATTACGGGTATTACGCCTCAAAAAGCCTATGCAGAAGGCTTTTCTGAAGCTGAATTTATAAAACGCATTTACCATGAAATGTCACAACCCAATACCTGTTGCGTGGGATTTAACAGCGTTAGATTTGACGATGAGGTGACGCGTTTTACGTTATATCGTAATTTTTACGATCCCTACGAACGTGAATGGAAAAACGGTAATACCCGCTGGGACATTATCGACATGGTTCGACTAACTTATGCCCTGCGACCTGAAGGCATCGTTTGGCCGCGCCGAGCTGACGAGCCTGACCTGCCAAGCTTCAAGTTAGAGCTATTAACTCAAGCGAATGGTATATCGCATGAGGCAGCTCATGATGCAATGTCGGATGTCTATGCAACAATTGCTGTGGCGAAGCTTATTAAGGATAAACAGCCTGAGCTTTACCAGTTTGTGTACAACAATCGCAAAAAAGAAGAGGTTGCAAGACTGCTTAATTGGCGCGACAAAAAACCTGTATTACATGTGTCATCGATGTTTAGCGCGCGGCAGGGGTGTCTTGCTATTGTGATGCCGGTGGCGATAGATCCCACAAATAAAAATAATGTGATTTGTATCAATTTATGTGAGCCCGTTGATGACATCATAAACATGGGTGCCGGGCAGTTAAGAGACTTGCTCTACACTAAATCGGATGATCTGCCAGAGGGCCAAGCGCGGATCCCATTGCTCACCATTGCCATTAATAAGTGTCCCGTCGTGGCAACGACAAAATTACTCGATGAGTCTGCACAGCAACGTTTGTCGATCGATATGGCCGGTTGTGTAAAGAATTGGCAACAGTTAATGGCGTTTGCCGATTTAGAGAATAAATTAACCGCTGTTTATGACGGGCCGCGGCCAGAGCCTCATGCTGACCCTGAACAAGCTCTTTATGGCGGTTTTATAGGTAATCAGGATAAGCCGACCATGCAAGAAGTTCGTCGCGCTTCTGCAGCAGATTTGGCCGCTATGTCATATACCTTTTACGATAAGCGTTTGCAGGAAATGCTATGGCGTTATAAAGCGCGAAATTTTCCCGAAAGTCTCAGTCAACAAGAGTGTGAGTTGTGGGATGAATTTCGCTACAAGCGTATTACCGAGGGTGTTTACGCTGGCGATTTGACTATGGAGCAATACCAAGAAATTATCGAACAGCTATGGATGGATGCTGAGGATAAGGACAAATTGGTCCTAGAGGCACTGGCGCAATATGGCGACGAGTTACTTTTCTAGTGTCTGAGAGCTTATCTCCGCCTTGGTTTGTCTATATAATTCGCTGTCGTAACGGCAAGCTTTACACGGGTATTACCACAGATATAGAACGGCGGTTTTCTGAGCATCAGAACGGTGCTAGGGGAGCTAAGTTTACCCGGGCCAATCCGCCTGAAGAATTGATTTATCAGGAGTCTTGTGTTGATCGAAGTACAGCATCGATTCGCGAGGCGCAGATTAAAAAGTTAACACGGTCGCAAAAACTTCTCTTAATTGCGACCAATTAAAAGGAATATTCATGTCAGAAGTAACGATAACTGCCGAACCGGTAGATCGTGATAAGAAACCCAAGCTAAAGCGAATTGGTGCTTTAAAACCTGTGTTAGGGTTTATGAAGCCTTATCGCTTGCAGGTAGTCGGCGCGATGTTGGCGCTAACCTTTACTGCAGCGGTGACCTTATCGATCGGGCAGGGTGTTCGCATACTTATCGATGGGGGTTTTTCGTCTACGTCGTCTGACGATCTTGCAAATGCGGTAGAGTTCTTCATGATGCTTATCGTCTTGCTAGCGGTGGGTACGTTTACCCGTTTTTATTTGGTGTCATGGATCGGTGAGCGGGTAACCGCCGATATTCGTAAGGCAGTGTTTAACCATATTATTTCTCTGCATCCGAGCTTTTTTGAGACCACCTCCAGTGGTGAGGTGCAATCGCGGATTACGACAGACACTACGTTAATTCAAACCGTCGTAGGCTCATCTGTCTCTGTAGCGCTGCGCAATATCTTGATGTTTATTGGCGGTATGATTTGGTTGTTTATTACCAACGCTAAATTTACGTTGATTCTGTTTGGCACGTTGCCATTGATTATTGTGCCCATCATAGTTTTTGGTAGGCGGGTGCGTGCTTTGTCGCGCAATAGTCAGGATAAGATTGCTGACGTTGGCAGTTATGTAAACGAATCTATTTCAAACATCAAGACCGTCCATGCCTTTAACCATCAAGCCGAGGATCGTGAGCGCTTTGGTCAGCATGTTGAGTCTGCCTTCAAAGTGGCCTGTGTTCGTATTGCTCAGCGTGCCTGGCTTACTGTTGCTGTTATCGTATTGGTCTTTGGTGGGATTTCAGCCTTACTTTGGGTGGGTGGCCAAGACGTGCAATCGGGGGTGATTTCAGGTGGCGATCTGGCTGCGTTTGTTTTTTATGCGGTTATGGTGGCGGGTTCCATGGGGTCTATCACCGAAGTGTTAGGTGATTTACAGCGAGCCGCAGGGGCAACAGAACGACTTATTGAACTGCTTCACATGAATAATTTAATCATCGCACCAGTATCACCTAAATCTTTGCCTGAGCAAGTTCAGGCAGACATAGAATTGCGTGATGTGCATTTCTGTTATCCGACCCGGCCAGATCACAAGGCGGTCGATGCGGTTAATTTAAAAGTGGCTAAGGGCAAGACGCTTGCACTGGTAGGCGCCTCTGGCGCTGGTAAATCGACTATTTTTGATTTGTTACTACGTTTTTATGATATTCAGTCAGGGCAAGTCCTGTTTGACGGTGTTGATGTGCGAGATGTCGACCCATTGGATTTGCGCAAGCATATCGGTTTGGTTCCACAGCAACCCACATTGTTTAGCGGCAGCGTGTTAGATAATATTCGTTATGGCTCGCCCGATGCTAGCTTTGAGGATGTCATTAATGCCGCAAAGGCAGCTTATGCCCATGAATTTATTGAGCGACTCCCTCAGGGTTACGATAGTCAAGTGGGTGAGGCGGGTGTCCGATTATCGGGTGGTCAGAGGCAGCGTTTGGCGATTGCCAGAGCAATTTTAAAAGATCCCAAACTGCTGCTATTAGATGAAGCAA
>JALRIU010000116.1 GCA_023255355.1 Pseudomonadales bacterium
TGAAGAGCATCGAACCTTGGTGGCTGATTTTATTGCCGCTATGGCAAATAAGTCGCGCTGAAATATTGTTTAAGATGTGCTTTAATGAACGCTAGTAATTGAGGTGTTAACTATGGATCGACGTCATTTTCTTCGCAGAGCAACAACAGTAGCCACTGCTGCTGGAGTCGGTGGTCTCATTAATGAAACAACACATAGTTTTGAGCAGCGTGTAAAGGATTCATCACAAGCGCTTAAAGAAGAGCTGCAAAAAGAATTGGCTGAGCTTAAGGCTGAATTTCAAGCTATGGACAAGCGCACAAAACTGTTAATGCGTGCAGTGTTGGCGTTGGCCGGTATCGATCTTTTACTATTAATATGATTTTTCGTGTTGGGGCAGGCTGATAGAAAAGCAGGTCCCTTTATTGATCTCAGATGACACATCGATGCTACCATGGTGTTCGCTGATAATCTTATGAGCAATTGCCATTCCCATCCCAGTGCCTTGCCCAATGGGTTTTGTTGTATAAAACGGCACAAAGATATTATTTAAAGTTTCTGCTGACATTCCTATGCCGTTATCTTCAATAGTAATTAAAACGTTTTTATCATCGGCATTAGTGGATATTTTGATTGTTGGGTTTGGACGATCTTTCAGTGCGTGTGAGGCATTCACAACAATATTGAGGATAACTTGATTAATCTCGCTGGGATTACAATAAATTTTGGGTAATTCTTTTAAGTCTAAAACAACATCAATACCGTGTTTGAGTTCTGATTGAACGAGTTGAAGGGTTGACTCTATTCCTTCATTTAAATTTGTGAAGTCACGGTCACCCTCTTGAGAGCGCGAGAAATTACGCAAACTTAATACAATTTTTCTAACTCGGTCTAATCCATCAAGCGTTTGCTTCATAAGGTGTGGTAGGTCAGAGTCGAGGTATTCAAGATCCAGTTGCTTAACAAGTGTTTGTAAGCGCTCTTGTTTATCTTGCATTAGATCGCTTTCTATATCTTTAAATAATTTATACAAACTATGGTAAGCACTGTGGTATTCATCGAGGGCAGAAATATTGCTCGTTACAAATGCAAGGGGATTATTGATTTCATGCGCAACCCCTGCGGCAAGCGTGCCGAGTGTAGCTAGTTTTTCTTGCTTTAACATACTCGCTTGTTGCGACAGCAATTGATGATTAATTTGTTCCAGTTCTTGGTTGCGCTGATGTAGCATGCGTGACTTATCTTCGAGCAACTGTTCCGCCCTGCGGCGTGTTTTTCTCTCGCGATGATAGGCCTCTTCGAACGGGTTTTTCTTATCGTCGGACATTTATTTGAATCTCACATTTAACTGACAATGGTCAGCTCCATCGTGCATACAAACTGGGTGGCTAATGTCGACGTCAGCATTAAACCTTTTGGCAGCACCACGAATCAGACCTTCTGCTAAAATGCAAAGCTTACGCTCTGAGGTGTAATTCATAACCAAGGTGTCACCTTCATCTCGATAGGAAAATCGGGGTAAATTGGGGTTCTGATATAACTTAAGTACTTCGCCGTGAATGACGGTGTCGACGCTCACCAGAAAACTTCTTAGGTCTGAGCTTTGTTGAACAAATACTGGATGCCGCGCATCGAGTTGATCGAATAAGTACTCGCCAAAAATCCCTATAACTGTTGCTAAATCGACATTTAGAACCTTACAGATTTCAGCGGCTAGCGCGAACAATTCTTCGTCTGGGTAACTGTCACCAGAGGTATAAATCCCCTCGTAGCCTGTTGCTGCAAGAATATTATTCCATGCCTCCATGCCCGAGGTTTCAATAACGAGTTCTTCTAAAACATTAAAAATAACACCTTTCATTTCGATCTCACAAATTATTATTTTTTTAAATATAGTCTATTTTGGTGGTTTTGAAGGACCTTTTTGCAAGTTGTTATAAGTTGGTATTGATTTGGATCGCATGGCTTGCATGGCTGCATTCATATCGCCTTGCATGCATAGCGCTGCTTGTTGTAACGCCATTGGGCGCAAGCTGTGCTTCAATTGTTTAAGGTTGTTGTCGATAAACGCCCGTTTGGCAAATTTAACCGCTATGGGTGACTGGCCGGCGATCAGTGTGGCTAGCTTTCTAGCTTCTTTAATAAGTTCTTGGTGATCGTTATAGCAGTTGTTTATCAATCCCCAGTTAAGCGCCTCTTGGGCTGAGAATGTTCTACCTGTGTAGGTGAGTTCACGGGCCACACCCTCGGGCAATAATGTTTGTAAATATTGAAGGCCGCCAAGGTCTGGCAAAATACCTAGTTGAAGTTCTTTCAAAGCGAAAAAAGCATCGTTAGTGCATATTCTGATGTCGGCACTGCATGCCAGTTCTAAACCAGCACCTATACAGGCGCCATGAATTGCCGCGATAACAGGCTTGTCTAGCTTAGCAACATTTAGAAAGGTATCTTGCAGGCCTTCTATATACTGGCTGATGGCCTCAATTTTGTGAGCTTCATACTGCTCACCATGGCCAAATGCTTGTACTGCATAGTCTAAATCTAACCCGGCGCTAAAGTGGTTGCCATTCGCGCACAGGATGACGACTCGAACGTCATTGTTTGTCTGTAATGTTTGGAAAATATCTTCGCACTCTTCCCAAAAATCCCAACCCATGGCGTTACCTTTGGCTGGGTTATTGAGTGTGACCTCTGCGATATTTTGGTTAATTTGGCAGGAAATGGCAGTCATGTTTGAGCTCTTTTATAGGATTATGTTCGTTCTATCAGCATAATACTTTAAACCGTTATGTAACGGTCTATTTAAGACGAGGAAAGACCATGCTCAAACGCAAATTTACCGAAGAACAGCATATGTTCCGCGAGGCTTACCGTAAGTTTTTATACGATGAAATCGTGCCCAATATGGATCGTTGGCGTGAACAGCGCATTGTTGACCGTGAAGCCTTTCGCAAGGCAGGTGAGTTAGGATTTTTGATGATTTGGCCAGAAGAGCGTTTTGGCGGTATGGGCGATAATGATTTTCGTTTTGAACAAATCATTATGGAGGAAAACGCTTATGCATTGACCGCTGATTGGTATGCTACTTTGCACAGCCGGTTGGTAGGTCCCTATTTCACCCGCTTTGGTAATGAAGAACAGCAACAACGCTTTTTACCAAGATGCGTAAGTGGCGAAACCATTTTAGCTATTGGTATGACCGAGCCTGACGCTGGCAGTGATTTACGGGGTATGCGTACCACAGCTATTGATTGTGGCGATCATTATCTTCTCAATGGAAGTAAGGTCTATATCTCCAATGGTATCAATGCCGATGTAGTTATCGTGGCTGCAAAAAGTGACCCTGAAAACAATCCCAGACAGATTGGTCTGTTTATCGTTGAGCGGGGTATGGAAGGATTTGAGCGTGGCCGCAACTTGGTCAAGATGGGGCAAAAAGCCCAAGATACCGCTGAACTGTTCTTCGACAACGTCAAAATTCCAAAAGAGAATGTCCTAGGTGATCCAGCTAAAGGTATGCATTACTTGATGGAAGGATTAGCTGAAGAGCGCTTGATTGGTATGTGCGAGTATCTTGCGCGCGCTCAAAAAGCCCTTGATTTAACGGTAGACTTTGTTAAACAGCGTAAGATTTTTGGTCAGTATTTGTCTGAATTTCAAAACACCCAGTTTAAATTGGCTAAACTTCAGGCAGAAGTGGATGCCATGCAGATTTATCTTGATCAGTGCGTGACGTCGTTCAACGCTGGAGAATTTGATGGTGTTGATGCGGCTAAAGGTAAGTATTTGACCTCGGAGTTAGCTTGTCGTGTTATCGATGATTGTCTGCAAATGCATGGCGGTGCGGGTTACATGGATGAATATCCTATTTCACGGTTATATACGGATATCCGCGTCAGTCGAATTTATGCGGGTTCTAGCGAAGTCATGCAGCTGATTATTTCACGCGATATGCTCAACGGCGAACGCATTGATTTTGTCGACCGCGATTTGATAATCGAATAATTAGCCTTACACTTTGAGCACGTAAAGTTCTTGTAAGCGTTGCGGGCTATCACTTGGTAGCCCCAATCCTTTGACTAAATAATCCTCGATCCCTTCATATTCATCTAATATCGCGTCAAACATAGCATCTAGATAATCTGGGAACACCGACATAATGGCTTGAATCCATTCAGGCTTGAGGGTGTCATCTTTATTGCCCTTGGCCATTTGCTGAAACTTGGCGTTACTATCGACGCGATCGCAATACAACGATTTGCTCAACATGTAGTCATCGTAAATAGTTTGTTGATCACACCCTAGCGCCCATTGAATCAAGGCGCAGGTGACACCTGTTCTGTCCTTGCCGCCGCTGAAATGCACTAAAATCGGCTTACCTGGCTGTTCCAATAAGTGCGTAAAAATTTGGTTGAGGTATTGTCGGCTATGTGACGCTGTTACGATTTTCGCATAGAGCTGCTGCATCATTGTTTTGGCAGGGTCGGGCTGTTCGATATATTGCGCAGCTTCTCGCATCATGGCTTTTGCAGAGCTTTCCGGTGGTATCAGCGAACAGGCGTGGATTGTCGTTGCTGAGTCAGTCATCCAGCGCGTCGGTGCGAATTCTCTTTCATCGGGGCGGCGCAAATCAAAAATAGCATCAATGGCTAACTTATCTAATTTACCGTGATCGTCATCACTGAGCGTGTTTAATTTATCCGAACGAAAAAAATAACCGGGCCGAATATAGCCACCGTGTTGATTTTTATAGCCGCCAAAATCTCTGAAATTAAGCGCACCATCGAGGGGAATATGGTGCCCTCGCGTGTCGGTTGTCATTGTCATGCCAGTCTCCTTTTTTAGCATTTTACAGTCATTGGCTAACAAGTCACATCCACCGAGGAAAACTATTTCTTTAATGCGAGTTATTGTTACTATGTATCTATGAATATTAAGGAATAAGCATGCAGCCTACCTCCAAGTTTTTTCAATCAGAGCGATTAAAACTCCATTATTTGGATTGGGGTAATGCAGATAAACCTCTTTTATTATTGGTTCATGGTGGCATGGATCATGCCCATAACTGGGATTGGGTCGCACAACAAATGTGTGCCGAATATCGGGTGGTTGCCATTGACCTGCGCGGTCATGGTGATAGCGAGTGGTCTAATAGCGGTGACTATCGTATAGAAGCCTTTATGATGGATATCGATACCTGGATTGATCATCTAGGCGGTGGGCCTGTCAATATCGTGGCCCATTCTCTGGGTGGCAATGTTGTGGTGCGTTATGCAGGCTTTTATCCGGAAAAATTTAAACGTATTGTGGCAATCGAAGGGCTTGGGTTTTCTCCCAAAATGCAAAAGCAGCGTGATGCTACGCCCATTGAAAAACAGTTCCATGATTACTTTGAAAGACGCCGTGGCGTGGCTCGCCGCACACCAAAACGCTATCAGAGCATCGCCGACGCATGTGCTCGTATGCAACAAGAACATACCTTTTTGAGTCAGCATCAAGCCCAGCATCTTACCGAGTATGGCGTGCGTAAAAATAAAGATGGTACGTACAGTTGGAAGTTTGATAATCAACTTTACGCCTATCAGATAGGCGATATTCCGCAGCGTGATATTGAATATTTGTGGGAACGTATTTCGTGTCCTACGCTGTTGATTTATGGTGCTGATAGTTGGGCATCTAATCCAGCAAAAGACGGTCGTTTGCAGCATTTTAAAACGGCCAGGTTAGAAATTTTTGAAAATGCTGGCCACTGGGTACAGCACGACCAATTGGCAGCTTTTGTAGCCACTATAAAAGCTTTCTTTAATTGTGAGGAATGAATCATGTGTGATGAATCGATGGTTGAAGCGTTTGATGAGTTTGGGGCTGATCGCCGTAAATTAGTTAAAATGGTTGGCGTTGGTACTGCCATTATGGCCTTACCAGCAGCGCAATTAGTGATGGCTGCCAACAACGATGTGATGACACAAAAGGTTAATGTGTCAACCAGTGATGGGGTGATGGACGGGCATTGGGTTTACCCACATGGCGCTGATACTCAGCCAGTCCCAGGCGTGATCATGTGGACCGATATTATGAGTTCGCGTCCAGCTTTTGTGGCCATGGCACAGCGTCTTGCAGGATCAGGTTACGCTGTTTTGCTGGTGAACCCCTATTATCGCCAGACCACTGCCCCCATCGTCTCAGAGGGTGAAACGTTTAGAGATCCTGCCGTTCGTGAGCGAGTTTTCCCATTTGCTAGAGCCTTAACGGCTGAGGGGCATGCGCGGGATACTAAAGCCTTTATCGATTTTATTGATGCGCAAAAACAAACGGATACCAGCAAGGGTATTGGTGTGCTTGGTTATTGTATGGGTGGGCCAATCGTATTTAGAGCCGCTGCTGCCGCCCCTGATCGAATCAATGCGGTTGCCTCGTTTCACGGCGGTGGTTTAGCCACTGACGCACCCGATAGTCCGCACCTTGGTTTAAGTCAGGCCAAGGCTAATTTTCTCATTGCTGTAGCAGAAAATGATCATGAGCAGGCGCCACAGGTTAATGATATTTTGCGTGAGACGTTTGCAAGCAACGACTTGCAAGCTGAGATAGAGGTCTATGCAGGAACGATGCATGGGTGGTGTCCGCTTGATTCAGCCGTTTACAACCATGATCAAGCTGAGCGAGCTTGGGACAGATTGTTACATTTGTTTGCGACTAGTCTTGCTTAGTTTTACTCAGTTTCAAGCGTCAGGGTCAGCATTGCTGGCCCTTTTTTTTCGATAAAAATGACTTAACAAGGTTTCTGGTCTACGCTAAATCTAGCAATCTAATGAGAGAGAAAACGTATGAAGTGGATAGTGTTAGCAAGTTTAATGTTGATAAATCATCTAGCTCAAGCAGCAGAAGTTGGTACCACCGTATTTACCCGCGGTGAGGTCAATGCAACTCAAGATGATACGGTGCGTGTATTAGCACGCAGGTCACCTATTTATCAGCAAGAGCACGTTACCACTGGCACAGATGCAAGAGCGGTTTTAAAACTCAGCGACGATACCGTTGTTACTCTTGGTGAAAAAGCATCATTTCGCTTAGCTGAATACGTTTTTAATGAAGAAGAGAAACGTGCCCTGCTAGAAATTCCTGTTGGCGCTTTTCGTATTATTACCGGCAAACTAACAAAAAATGAAAATCCCAGTTTTAAGGTCAGTACCGCGCGTTCAACTATCGCGGTGCGAGGTACCGACTTCTGGGGTGGATCAATACATGAAGATGCCATCGATATTGCATTACTAGACAGCGATCATTCATTAATCGTATCCAACGAATATGGGTCAGTAGAAATCACTACACCGGGTTATGGAACCACCGTATATGAGGGTAAGGCGCCGACTGAACCAGAACTTTGGGGTGAGGCGATGATGAAGAAGGCGGTTGGTATGATTTCTTATTAAAAAAGCTGCTGCGCTCGACATAACTGCGTTGTCTGGTTTCAAAAAAATCCTCATTTATTATCAATAAACTCCGGTTATTTTTGAAACCATCCGACTTGTTATGTCATCGCTCGCGACGCTTTTTGGGCTGCTGCGCCCGACATAACTGCGTTACTCAGCACTAAGCTCTCAGCACTCAGCATTCAGCACTCAGCTCTCAAATCTCTTGCCTTAGCACTTCTCTAACAACAAACTCCCAATAGAGTAACCCGCACCAAAGGAGCAGATAACCCCTTTTTCACCGGTTTGAAAATCTTCGTGATGTCGATGAAAGGCAATGATTGATCCAGCTGATGCGGTATTGGCAAATTCGTCTAAAACAATCGGCGCTTCTTCGCCGCCGGGTTCTTTGTCTAAAATTTTACGAACAATCAGTTGGTTCATGTTGATATTGGCTTGGTGGAGCCACCAGCGTTTGATATCGGGTATGGTAAATCCGTATTCTTCGACCTGTGCGGTAATATGCTCGACAGCCATTGGGCAAACTTCTTTGAATACCTTGCGGCCATTCTGTCTAAATAGGTTTCTATCACTGTATGGGTTATCGTCACGAACGCGCGACATAATGCCAAAGTCAGCTCGAATATTATTAGAAAACACGGTCTGTGCTTTGCGACCCAATATGCGGAATGCATGTTTGCTGGTGCAGGTTTCTTCACGCTCTAAAACCATTGCTGTGCTGACATCGCCAAAAATGAAGTGGCTGTCGCGATCACAATAGTTTACTTCTGGAGAGGTGAGTTCTGGATTAACCACAAGTACTGCTTTGGCGCTACCAGAGTAAATCATTTCATAGGCGCGATGCAGAGCAAATGTTGCTGCGGAGCAAGCGACTAGCATATCAAAACCAACGCCTTGAATGCCTAGTTCTCCTTGGATTTCGATCGATATTGCGGGGTAGGCTCTTTCGGTTAGCGCACAACTTACGATTACCGCATCGATATCCGCAGCGGTTTTATTGGCTGCTGCCATCGCTGCACGGGCTGCATGACATCCCATTTCGGCTTGTACGCTGAGCTCTTCGATGTCGCGTGGCTGATGCTTGGCGCGCATGCGTGTTGGATCTAAGGCTCCGTCTTTGACCATGGTGTAACGTTGTTTTATGCCCGAGGCCTTTTCGATAAATTCAGCACTTGAATAAGGCTTTGGTTCAAGACTGCCAGCAGCTATTGCGTCGGCGTTCTCAGCATTATACAGATCGCAGTAGGCGTTATACGATTCAACCAATTCTTCGTTGGTAATAATGTGAGGTGGCGTCCACAGTCCGCTACCACTAATTACGATGTTATTTGTCATTTTGCTCTCCTAGATAGTGCATTCTACTACTGGAGTTAATTGCAGGGGGGTCAATGAACGACATTGATGAGAATTATGGCAAAAAATCTGCCTCATAATGTACTGAGAAATCCTGCCTAAATGTGTTAAATTAGGTCTTTATTTATTTGACGATGAGCAGTCATGCAAAAGAATACATTTAATCAGGGATTATTGGCTTTTTTACAGTCTTCTCCAACCCCGTTTCATGCCGTATCAAGCGCTAAAATAATGCTATCTGGTGCTGGTTTTGTGGAGCTCGACGAACATGACGATTGGGATTTGAAGTCCGGCGGTCGCTACTTTA
>JALRIU010000144.1 GCA_023255355.1 Pseudomonadales bacterium
GCCATACTTGCCACGTTAACAATGTGGCCTCCTTCGCCATGCGCTTTTAGTTTTGGAATTAAACTGACCTGACCGTTAACCACGCCGCCAAAATTCACCCCCATGATCCAATCGAAGTCGTCGTAAGTCGCCAGATCGGTAGGACCAAACACGCTGACACCAGCATTGTTAACAAGCACATGAACCTTGCCATAGTGCGCTTCGACTTGATCGGCAGCATTGGCAAACCCCTCACGGTCAGTAACATCCAACTTGATAAAAAGGGGCTGCTCATAGCCATTATCTGTAAACCACTGCGAAGCGATGGCACGATAATCTTCGTTGCGATAGCTAAGCGCCAATTTCATTCCTGCCATTGCAAAGGCTCGCGCAATACCAAACCCAATACCTGATACACCGCCAGTAATAAACGCTACTTTATCTTTCCACATGTCATGTTTTCCTATTTATCGTTATCGTTGAATTTACAGAAACACTATCATTTGTTAATTTCTTAGTACATATTAACTTCGATAAATCTAACAACAAGGAAAACACAATGAGTGACAATCTTGACGCCATTAACGCGCGCTTAGACGCCTTACAACATCAGGTCAACACCCTTGAAGATGTTAACGCGATCCGCAAACTCCATTTTAGTTACGGCTATTTGATTGATTATTGTCGTTATGATGATGTTGTCGAACTGTTTGCCGAAGATGGCGAGGTCTTATTTTTATCAGGTATTTATAAGGGCCATGAGGGTATTCGTCGCCTTTACAAGACATGGTTCCAAGAATTCTTTACTAAAAGCGTCGATGGCCCTATGGACGGTTTTTTGCTCGATCATTTTCAAATGCAAGATATTGTTGATGTGGCACCAGATCGCAAAACCGCTAAGGGTCGTTTCCGCGCCATGCTAGCAGGTGGTAACCACCATAGCCGCGAATATTGCCCCGAAGGCTTGCCAGAACAGTTTTATGAAGCAGGCATTTACGAAAATAGCTATGTACGTGAAAACGGCGTATGGAAAATTCAGCGCCTTGATTACATTGTTGAATGGCAAGCAGAATACGAAAAAGGCTGGTCAAATACTGACTGCCACTTACAGCCATTTGAAAGCACCTACCCCGAAAACCCCTTGGGTCCTGATGAATTGCTCGAGGTAAAACGCCCTGCATGGCCTGGTCGAGCTGCCATCCCTTACCACTACGCCCATCCGGTAACTGGCCGCAACCTTAATACTACCCATGCCAACGCAAAATCTGAATAACAGTATGCGCAGCTATCTTGCTGCGCTTGCTGCTCGCCAACCAGATTTACTGGCGCTTGATAACGTTACCTACAGTGAAAATAACGTTATTTTAGATATCGGTGACGGTCTCTGGAATACAGCGACCACCATCGGCGAACCCTATTTGGTCATCCCAGACGTCGAACTAAATAGCATTGTATTTTTCACTACCGTGACTGAGACATTTGATACCTCAGGCATGGCTACGCGCATCACACTAAACAGTGCAGGTGATGTCTGCGAGATTGAAACCATTGTGGCCCGCCAAGCAGACGAAGGGTTTAAATTTCCCAACCCGCAATTTTATTACAAAGCCATATTTGACGAGATCACCCCAACAGAGCAACGCCACAGTCGTGAAGAACTAGCTGCCGCTGCCAACGGTTATTTCGATACATTGCAACAAAACGATGGCACGTTGCATGTGCAGTTCCACCCAGAGTGCGATCGCGTTGAGAACGGAGTGCAAACGACTCGCACGCCCGACAAAGAGCTCGGCAAGCGACTGCACCAAGCCACCTTGAGCTGCAGCGAACAATTTGAATTAGGCTATTATCGCTATGATGACCGCCTACGAGGACGACGCATCATCACCTGCAACAACGAACGTGGCATTGTTGTGGCCTGTGGTTTTATCGACCACTGCGGCAAAGTTGGCGACTACCAATTAAGCGATGGCACTGAGGCAAGCTCCCCCATCAGACGCCCACACAGTTATTATTTAATGGAAGCATTTAAGGTAGTGAATGGCGTGATTCGACAAGTAGAGGCAATGTTTATTACCGTGCCCTACCATATGAAAAGCCCTTGGGATTAAATCGTTTTCGCTAGCAAACGACTAATTTTTTATTCCGTTTAAAAATACGCTAACCGCAGATTCAATTTGGCGATTAATCGCCTCTGCAGTATTGTCTATGTGACCCGTTTTCAACAAAGAAACTGTCAAACCGACCGACATACCAAGAAACATTTCTGCCAGTACATAGCCATTGGAACACTGGATATGCCCTTCCGCAGCAAATCGCTCAAGATTTGTTTGCACTGTTGATCGCGCCTTGGCTGGGTCGTGGCGATAATTTAGCGCCACTAAATGAGGAAACCTACCTGACTCAGCAGACAGAATTTCTTGCAAACCTAATGCACTCGACCCCTGATACATATCGATACGTAATTTAGCGATATTAAAAAGGGTTGTGGCTATATCATCTGTTACTGCAGACTCGTACTGTTCATCCGTGATTTTTGTATCAAGCATGGCAAGCTCGACACAGGCCTGAAATAACTTTTCTTTGCTTGCAAACTGGCTATAAATAGTGCGCTTGGTCATTTGCATTTTTTCAGCAATCGCATCTATGGTGGTCGCTGCAAACCCGTTTTCCAAAAACTCATGAAATGCACACTTAAGCAACGCAATGCGTCGCTGCTGTGCATATTCTTTAGATGGGCGCCCTGCCTTTACCTTCACTTTACCCTCCTAGATTCCCAATAAATACTATCAAATG
>JALRIU010000273.1 GCA_023255355.1 Pseudomonadales bacterium
CGATAGATAACGCGGACCTGTTGTTTGACACGTTGGACGCGGTTCTGTCTGATATGCCCCTGCGTACATGAAAAATATTGTTGAAAAGGCAATGTCTCAATGGGGCTTTGACGGTGCTGATTGCCGTCTGGTCGCAGCACGAGAGAACAGAGTTTACCGCATCGCAAAAGACGGTGTCACGTATGCGTTGCGTCTGCACCGCCGGGGTTATTGCTCGAACGCTGAATTGCGCTGTGAACTGCAATGGATGAACGCGGTCTCAGCAGGTGGGCTAGATGTTCCTGCACCAATCACCTCGACTGCGGGCAAGATGCTACATGTGATCGACGGGGTCGCCGTCGATGTTCTAAGCTGGCTAGAGGGGGAGCCCCTCGGGAAAACCGGTGTGCCGCTCAAGGTCAACAATAGGACGGCCACGTTCCATGCCATTGGGCGCGAAATGGCGCGTCTGCACACCATCTCAGATGCATGGACATTGCCCGAAGGTTTTACCCGTCGTCGCTGGGATCGCGATGGGTTGGTGGGCGAGATACCGATCTGGGACCGCTTCTGGGATAACCCGACGCTGAGCACTGAGGATCGCGAACTCTTCTTGCATATGCGCGCCGTGGCAAAATCCGAATTGACAGCGCGCAAAGCGGATCTGGACTTTGGCCTAATTCATGCCGATCTCGTCCGAGAGAATGTTTTGATTCACGAAGATAAGGTGCAAATCATTGATTTTGATGACAGTGGTTTTGGCTTCCGCCTTTTTGATGTTGCCACCACTTTGTTACGAAACCAAACAGAACCGGATTACGCGACGCTTAAACAATCGCTTTTGACAGGTTATCAGTCGGTTCGTAATATAGATCTTGCGTCGCTTGACTTATTTGCTGTGTTGCGTGCCTTGACCTACGTGGGCTGGATTATGTCACGAATGAACGAAGAGGGTTCTCAAGAGCGCAATGCACGTTTTGTGTCCACAGCACGCAGCCTGACGGAGGCGTATCTAAGCAGGCAAGCAGAATAGTTATGAAGCATTTTGGTCCATTAATAAACCTAACAGAACACCAAGGAAAAGCTCCCTCATCATATCACAAAAACTGCGTTTTATGGCCATCTTAGTAAAAAAATAAATAAAAAAGTAAGGCGTTGAAGTTGATGGCAAATTCTTATCCTATTACCTTTGCCTAGAATTACGAGGACGAGGTACTAGTAAACAGCAGAACACTCTTGCAGTTTGATCAAAATAAATCAAACACTGTGGAAAAGATTAAGGAATAAACATTGTCACGTATCGTTAAGCTAGAGACCTTTTCGAATGAATTTGTTTGCTTTGTAAGAGTAACCAGTGATGACGGGTATACCGGCTGGGGCCAAACTGCACCTTACAACGCTGACATAACCGCGCAAGTGTTTCATCGCCAGATTGTACCTTGGGCCCTGGGTCAGGACTGCCAAGACATTCCACACTTAGTGGACCTAATCCACAGGCGGGAACAAAAATTTCCAGGAAGTTATCGTGCCCGCGCAATCGGAGGATTGGACACCGCTCTTTGGGATATGCAAGGCAAGCGCACAAACAAGCCTGTTGTCGAGCTAATCGGAGGAACTACAGGTCGATTGCGTACATACGCAAGTTCAATGAAGCGCAACATTACCCCGAGCGACGAGGCTGAGAGATTAAAGCGCCTTTGTGGCGAAAAGGGTTTCGACGCTATCAAATTCCGTATCGGAGCAGAGTGTGGAAATGATGTCGACGAATGGCCAGGGCGGACCGAGGACATAATTAAAACGGTATCAAACTCACTAATAGGTCAGGCTGATTTATTGGTGGATGCAAATTCTGCTTTCAGTGTTTCACGTGCAATCGAAATTGGCCAAATGCTACAAGACTACGGGATAACACATTACGAGGAACCAGTGGCCTATTGGGATCTTGAAGCAACGCAGAGGGTCACTCAAGCGCTGGAGATCGATATCACAGGTGGTGAACAAGACTGGGACATGGCTACTTGGAAACGCATGATCGACATGCGTGCGGTTGATGTTATTCAACCTGATATCATGTATGTCGGCGGTATTTGCCGCACATTAGACGTCGCGAATATTGCGGCAAGATCAGGCCTCCCTTGTACCCTTCACGCAGCAAACTTGTCGCTGGTAACAGTATGCTCGATGCATGTAATGAAAGCGCTCCCAAATGCAGGCAAATATTTAGAATTATCTATTGAAGGCGACGACTACTATCCATGGCAGCATGGTTTATTCACGACTAACCCATTCAAAGTTTATGATGGCAAAGTTGAGATAACCGACGCTCCCGGATGGGGAATTGAGGTTCATCCGGACTGGCTGTCACGAGCAAAATATGTTGTCGCAGACGTCAAAGATTGGCAGCCCAACGCCTATTATGCTTTATATGATATAGAAAAACCGAGGTAAAAATGCAGGATAGCTATGATTTCGTGATCGTGGGTGCAGGGTCTGCTGGGTGTGTATTGGCTGATCGCCTATCGGAGCGAGGTAAATATACAGTTCTAGTGCTTGAAGCTGGCGGCTCAGATCGCCGGTTTTATGTTTCTTTGCCAATGGGCTATGGCAAGCTCTATTACGATAAGCGCCTGAATTGGGCCTATGAAACCGAAGTTGATCCAGGACTAAATTACAAACCAGATTATTGGCCGCGAGGCAAAATATTAGGCGGATCCAGTGCAATAAATGCGATGGTCTGGGCGCGTGGACACAAATCTGACTATGAGGATTGGGGGAAGCTCGCAGGTGATAGTTGGGGATGGAATGCCATTTGCGCCGCATACAAACAAATCGAAGACAATGAAGCAGGGGCGGATGATTATCGTGGAGCGGGAGGCCCGCTATTCATTTCTGCAAACTCGCGCGATTTACATCCGTTGGTGGATACATTTCTTGCATCTGCACAAGCCGCTGGCCATAAACTCAATCCAGATTTTAATGGTGCGAACCAAGAAGGTGTTGGAGTTTATCAAATGACAATAAAAAACGCGCGGCGAAATTCGACAGCCCGCGCTTTTTTAAGACGTGCAATGAAACGGCCAAATGTAAGGGTAATCACGAAAGCACACTCCACAAAAGTAATCATCCAAAACAAGCGTGCTATTGGTGTCGAATACCATCATCATGGTCTACGCCAAACTATCTCTGCAAGACGTGATGTGATACTCGCAGGCGGTGCGATTAACACTCCACAATTACTAATGTTATCGGGTATTGGGCCTTCAAAGCATTTGTATGAGCATGGTATCTCGGTCGAATATGACAATCCAAATGTAGGACAACACCTAAATGATCATGTCGGCATCAACTATACTTGGCAGGTCAGCGTTCCCACGTATAATGATATTTTGCGCCCATGGTGGGGGAAACTTTGGGTAGGCTTGCGATATCTTACCACCGGGAGTGGACCTTTGGCGAAATCCATCAATCATGCCGGTGGTTTTTTTAGGACATCGACAGATCAAACAAGACCGAACATGCAAATCTATTTTCAGGCGTTTTCTACAGTGATTCCACGCATCGGAGAACGACCATTGTTAACACCTGACCCATATTCTGGTTTATCGATTGGATTATCAAATTGTCGCCCTACTAGCAGAGGCAAAATAGAATTGCGTAATTCAGATCCCTTTGCACCACCAAAAATCACAGCAAATGCTTTGTCGTCAGAACATGATGTGATTGAAATGCTTGCAGCGGTCAAAGAACTCAGGAAAATTGCAAGTCATGCACCCCTAAAAGATATTCTGGTCAGCGAACTCAGACCAGGTCCCGATGTTCAAACTGATGAAGCCCTAATTAATGATTTTCGCGAACGCTCAGGAACCGTTTATCATCCTAGTTGTACGGCACGTATGGGTATCGATATCAGCCAATCTGTGGTAGATCCAAACATGAAAGTACATGGCATCGACGCACTAAGGGTGTGTGATGCATCGGTCTTTCCCACTTTGATCGCCGGGAATACCAATGCACCAAGTATTTTAGTTGGGTGGTTAGGTGCACAAAAAATCCTCGAAACTCAATAGATATAATGTGAGTTGGTCAGAAGTTGATAATCATAATGATCTATCTAAGGAAAAAACTTATAAGATAGGTTATCCTGTAATTGACACTTGTGCACTTTCTTATCTTTTTGTTCCTACTGAAAAACAAAACTTACATGAACTTAGAAAACACTTTAATATTAGTGAGGAAGGATCACACGAATCTAAAAAAGACACACAAGACTGCAGAGAAATTTTTTATAATATCATAAATAAGCGTTTAGAATAGACTTGAGTGCATAAGCACATTAAAGGAGTTAAAATAAACCATATGGAAATAAAGAACAACGCTGCTCAGAAGGAGATTGATGAAATGTCTTCAAGTAAGAAAGTGCAACCAGTTTTGAAATCTTTCTTTAAAGAAAAATACGATATCATTCTTGAAGA
>JALRIU010000279.1 GCA_023255355.1 Pseudomonadales bacterium
ACAACGAAGCGATGATATCTGCTCGACTGGTTGATGCGTTGGACCATCTTCACCCAAACCAATCGAGTCGTGTGTATAAACAAATAAACAGCGCTGTTTCATCAGTGCCGCCATCCGAACAGCGTTGCGCGCGTATTCCATGAACATCAAGAAGGTCGCACCAAATGGAATGAAGCCACCGTGCAAAGCAATACCGTTCATCATGGCACTCATAGCAAATTCACGCACACCGTAGTAAACATAGTTACCGTTTGCATCAGCAGCAGTCACTGGTTTACTACCTGACACCATGGTTAAGTTTGAGCCTGCCAAATCCGCTGAGCCACCTAGAAATTCTGGTAACATTGCTGAGAACGCAGCAATCGTATTTTGTGAAGCTTTACGTGACGCAATGGTATCGCCTTTCGCCTGACAGGCAACAACGTATTCCATGGCTTTCGCACTAAAGTCTGCAGGTAACTCGCCACGCATACGGCGTTCAAACTCTGCAGCCAATTCTGGATAAGCATTGCGATAGGCAGCAAATCGATCAGACCATGCCTGCTCAGCAGCAGTGCCTTTAGATTTGGCATCCCATCCCGCGTAAATATCAGCAGGTATCTCGAAAGGCGCATGAGCCCAACCAATGTTTTCACGCACCAATGCAATCTCATCATCGCCTAATGGTGCGCCGTGGCAATCTTCTTTGCCTTGTTTATTGGGTGAACCTTTACCAATAATAGTCTGGCAACAAATCAAGCTTGGCTTATCACTTGCGCGAGCCTCGTCGATAGCGGCTTGTATCGCCTCTGGATTGTGGCCATCCACTTTTGCAATAACGTGCCAACCATAAGAAGCAAATCGAGCTGGAGTATCGTCGGTAAACCAACCTTCGACCTCACCATCAATGGAAATACCATTGTCGTCGTAGAAAGCGATCAACTTGCCAAGACCGAGCGTGCCAGCCAATGAGCATGCCTCGTGTGATATGCCTTCCATCAAGCAACCATCACCTAAAAAAGCATAAGTATTGTGATTAACAATGTCGTGACCTTCACGGTTGAATTGCGCAGCCAATACTTTTTCAGCCAAAGCCATACCTACCGCATTGGTAATACCTTGGCCAAGCGGACCCGTTGTGGTTTCTACACCTGGTGCATAGCCATATTCTGGGTGGCCTGGCGTTTTAGAATGCAGTTGACGGAAATTTTTGAGCTCATTGATATCCAAGTCATAACCGGTCAAATGCAGCAATGAATAGATCAACATCGAGCCGTGGCCATTCGAAAGAACAAAACGATCGCGGTCTGCCCAGTTAGGATTGTTCGGATTATGATTCATATAATCGTTCCACAATACCTCAGCGATATCGGCCATACCCATAGGTGCACCTGGGTGACCACTTTTGGCCTTTTGAACAGCATCCATACTCAATGCGCGAATGGCATTGGCTAAATCACTTCTTGAGGGCATTAGAAACTCCTAAAACTGGTATTATCAAAAGCGCTTATTGTCGCGCACCCACTGGCTTGAGGCAATTAAAATAACGAATAAAGCGACTCTAAAACTAAATTAAAATTTTTCTATATTGAAATTTTTTGATATTTAATTATTTTTTGACTATACTGCGTCACTATGAGTATCAAAGAAACCCAAATTATCGACGTTAACCACCTTGCAACCTTTGGCCATGCCAGCGGTGAAGCCTTGCGTCTGCAGATTTTACGTGCCCTTAGCCGAGATTCTTTTGGTGTCCTCGAGCTTTGCCAAATATTTGCAACTAAGCAACCTAGTCTTAGCCATCACTTAAAAGTTTTGGCTAATGCCGGTTTAGTCACGACACGCCGCGAGGGCAATAGCATTTTTTATCGCCGCGCACCTTTACCGAAAGACGAAGTATTTAACGCGTTACACGGGGCGCTTTGGACGGCAGTCGACGCAACAGAGTTACCCGAAGAGTGCGCTGCTCGTTTGAATGAGGTTAACGAAGTTCGCGCAGAAAAATCTAAGGCTTTTTTCCGTGATCATGCGGGGCACTTCCACAGCCATCAAGAACAAATCGCCAGTGTTGAACTTTACACCAAAGAAGTCATGACAGCGATTGAAAAATACTGCCAAACCAGTGGATTAGCGGCCGAAATTGGCCCGGGCGAAGGCCAGTTTCTACCCTATTTAGCAGATCATTTTAATCAATTAATCGCGCTCGATAGTTCAGCAGAAATGCTGGCATTAGCGCAAGAATATGGCAACAAACAACGTCTTAACAATGTCACCTGGGTAAACGGTGACACAAGCGCTTTGACAACGTTTGATGATGGGCTTGATTGCCAAGTGATTAATATGGTGTTGCACCACGTGGCCTCACCACAAAAGATCTTCGACGATTGTTATGCGGCAGCAAAGCCCGGTGGGGTTTTAATCATTAGCGATCTTTGCGAACACGATCAAACATGGGCCAAAGACGCCTGTGGTGATCTTTGGCTGGGGCTTAATAGCGATGATATTTTGCTTTGGGCAGACCATGCCGGTTGGAAAAATATTGAAAGTTCTTACTTTGCACAACGCAATGGTTTCACTATTCAACTACATTGTTTTAATAAAACGGATATGCGCTCACAACATGAGCCATTTAGCCCAGCCAAACTGGGTAATTAATTGAGGATCTATCATGTCTGAATATAGTGTTTTTACATCGGAGTCAGTCTCTGAGGGCCATCCTGATAAAATGGCTGACCAGATCTCCGACGCAGTCCTTGACGCCATCATTAAAGATGACCGCAATGCTCGCGTAGCCGTTGAGACCATGGTGAAAACGGGTATGGTCGTTGTTGCTGGTGAAGTCACCACTTCAACCTATGTCGACCTTGAAGATTTGATTCGCGACGTTGTCTGCGATATCGGTTACACCTCTTCGGATGTTGGTTTTGATGGGAAAAGCTGTGCGGTATTGAACGCCATTGGTAAACAATCACCCGACATCGCCATGGGCGTTGACGAAGGCGAAAACAAAGATCTTGGCGCAGGCGACCAAGGCTTGATGTTCGGTTATGCCTCCAACGAGACCGAGGTTTTGATGCCAGCACCAATTCAGTACTCACACCGTTTAGTCGAGCGCCAAGCTGAGCTTCGTAAAAACGGCAGCTTACCTTGGTTGCGTCCAGACGCTAAGTCACAGGTCACCATGCACTATAAAGATGGTAAGCCTCATGCTGTGGATGCTGTCGTATTATCGACCCAGCATGATCCAAGCATTAGCTTGAAAGACCTTCGCGAAGCGGTCATGGAAGAAATCATTAAGCCTGTCTTGCCAGCAGAATGGTTACATAAAGACACAAAATTCCACATCAACCCAACAGGCAACTTTGTGATTGGCGGTCCTGTCGGTGACTGCGGTCTTACCGGCCGAAAAATCATCGTAGACACTTACGGTGGTATGGCGCGTCATGGTGGCGGCGCATTCTCAGGTAAGGATCCTTCAAAAGTTGACCGCTCGGCTGCCTACGCTGGCCGTTATGTCGCTAAAAATATCGTTGCAGCAGGTCTAGCTGATCGCTGCGAGATTCAGGTGTCTTATGCCATTGGCGTGGCTGAGCCAACTTCCATATCCGTGAACACTTTCGGCACAGGAAAAATTGCCGATGAATTGATCGTAAACTTGGTTCGAGACGTATTTGACCTACGCCCTCGTGGCATTATTGAAATGTTAGATCTTAAACGCCCCATTTACCGCGCGACAGCGGCTTACGGTCACTTTGGCCGTGAAGAAGCTAATTTCACGTGGGAACGAACCGACAAAATTGACGCACTTAAAGCAGGAGCCGGACTATGAGCAACGCAGCAACCGTAATTAACATGGATAACTTTACTGACTATAAAGTTGCCGATATCAAATTGGCCGATTGGGGTCGTAAAGAAATTAGCATCGCCGAAGGCGAGATGCCTGCATTGATGGCCCTGCGTCGCAAATATAAAGACGCGCAACCACTGGCTGGCGCAAAAATCATGGGTTGTATCCACATGACCATTCAAACAGCGGTATTGATCGAGACCCTTGTGGATCTTGGTGCTGA
The DNA here is from genome assembly GCA_023255355.1 of Pseudomonadales bacterium. Classification (GTDB taxonomy): domain Bacteria; phylum Pseudomonadota; class Gammaproteobacteria; order Pseudomonadales; family JAHEIH01; genus JAHEIH01. Next base: position 4,050 of record JALRIU010000279.1, read on the forward strand.
CGTGCGTTGGTCATCATGCAACATTTTCTCAACCCAAGATCACGCTGCGGCCGCAATTGCAGCAGCAGGAATTCCAGTATTCGCTTGGAAAGGCGAAACCGAAGAAGAATTCTTGTGGTGTATCGAACAGACCATCCGCGCTTCAAAAGGCAGCGACGCGGTATGGGATGCCAACATGATTTTGGATGATGGTGGTGACTTGACCGAGATGGTTCATAATCGTTTCCCTGCCATGTTAGACAAGATTCACGGTATCTCAGAAGAGACCACCACAGGCGTACACCGCTTGTTGGAAATGATTGAAGCTAACACACTGAAGGTTCCAGCCATCAATGTGAACGATTCAGTGACTAAATCAAAAAACGACAACAAGTACGGCTGCCGTCACTCTTTGAACGATGCGATCAAGCGCGGCACTGACAACCTATTGTCTGGCCGTAAAGCACTCG
>JALRIU010000082.1 GCA_023255355.1 Pseudomonadales bacterium
CGTTCTTTTTGATAGAACGCAATAGCACAGCGGGTTCAAACGGAAACGTTCGCATCGTACGCAACGCAATTTGCACAATGATCCATTGGCACTTCAGCGTTTGAAAGAAGCTGCTGAAAAAGCCAAGATTGAGTTGTCATCATCACAACAAACCGAAGTTAACTTGCCATATATAACTGCTGATGCGACTGGTCCTAAGCACTTGGTTGTTAAAATGAGCCGTGCTAAGTTGGAATCGTTGGTAGAAGATTTGGTAACTCGTTCGCTTGAGCCTGTTCGTATAGCATTGCAAGACGCTGGCTTGAAAACATCTGAAATTAACGATGTGATTTTGGTGGGCGGTCAAACCCGTATGCCTATGGTTCAAGCTAAAGTAGCTGAATTCTTTGGTAAAGAAGCTCGTCGTGATGTTAACCCTGACGAAGCGGTAGCAATGGGTGCGTCTATCCAAGGTGCGGTATTATCGGGTGATGTTAAAGACGTACTTTTACTTGACGTAACACCGTTAACCCTGGGTATTGAAACAATGGGTGGCGTTGCTACGGCACTGATCGAGAAAAACACAACGATTCCAACTAAGAAGTCACAAGTGTTCTCAACAGCTGAAGACAACCAATCTGCAGTGACCATTCACGTGGTTCAAGGTGAGCGTAAACAAGCAGCTCAAAACAAATCATTGGGTCGTTTTGACCTTGCTGATATCCCAGCTGCACCACGCGGAATGCCACAAATTGAAGTAACTTTCGATTTGAACGCTGATGGTATTTTAAACGTGTCGGCTAAAGATAAAGCGACTGGCAAAGAGCAATCTATTCGTATCACTGCATCATCTGGTTTGAGTGATGATGAAATTGAAAAAATGATTCGTGATGCCGAAGCTAATGCAGAAGCTGATAAAGCGTTTGAAGAAATTGTGGCCTCTCGCAATACCTTGGAAGGTTTGATCCACGCTAGCAAGAAAACACTTGAGGAAGCTGGTGATAAAGCGACTGCTGATGAGAAATCAGCCATTGAAGCTGCAATTGCTGAAGGTGAAACTGCCGCTAAGGGTAACGACAAGGCAGCAATGGAAGCTGCAACTCAGAAGTTAACTGAAGCTTCACAAGGCTTGGCACAAAAAATGTACGCTGAACAACAAGCTCAGCAACAACAAGGTGCTGAACAAGCTGACGATGCCAATAACGCTGCAGATGACGACGTCGTAGATGCAGAGTTTGAAGAAGTTAAAGACGACAAGAAGTAGTCTTTCAATGCGACACATGGGTACTGGTTGTTTATAATGCAGGCCCAGTCGCCTATTCAAACACAGAGGTTTGGCACAGGCGGTCAAACCTCTTTTTTTATTTAAGACATAGCGACAGAGCGATAGGTTTATACAATGTCAAAACGTGATTACTACGAAGTATTAGGCATCCAAAAGGGTTGCGACGAGAAAGAGATGAAAAAAGCTTATCGTCGCATCGCGATGAAGTACCATCCTGATAGAAATCCTGATGATCCAAAGGCGGATGAGAAATTTAAAGAAGCCACTGAAGCCTATGAGGTGCTGTCTGATTCGCAAAAACGTGCTGCCTATGATCAGTTCGGCCATGCTGGTGTTAATCAGCAAGGTGGAGCGGGTGGTTTTGAAGGCGGAAACTTCAGTGATATCTTTGGCGATGTGTTCGGCGACATTTTTGGTGGTGGTCGCGGTGGTCGCCGCAGCGGTCCACGTCGTGGTTCAGATCTCGCTTACACGCTTGACCTCGATTTAGAAGAAGCTGTAAAAGGGACAACTGTTAAGATCAATGTGCCTCGTATGGCTCATTGTAAGACCTGTGATGGATCTGGTGCGAAAAAAGGTACGTCGCCAAAAGATTGTAATACCTGTGGTGGTGTAGGTCAGGTACGTATGCAGCAGGGCTTCTTTTCTGTGCAGCAAACGTGTCCAACCTGTCGTGGTAAAGGTAAGGTAGTTAGCGATCCATGTAATTCTTGCCATGGTCAAGGCTTGGTTGAAGAAACTCGCAATCTGTCTGTTAAAGTTCCCGCAGGTGTTGATACTGGTGATCGAATTCGCCTTTCAGGTGAAGGTGAGGCAGGTCCTGATGGCGGCCCAAGTGGTGACTTATTCGTTCAAGTACATGTCCGCGAACATAATATTTTTACTCGAGATGGTAAGCATCTATACTGCGAAGTGCCGATTAGTTTTGCTGATGCAGCGCTTGGTGGTGAATTAGAAGTGCCAACGCTCGAAGGTCGTGTTAAGTTAAAGATTCCAGCAGAAACACAAACTGGCAAATTGTTCCGTCTGCGTGGCAAGGGTGTAACCCCAGTCCGTGGTGGCAACGTAGGTGACCTTATGTGTCGCGTGGTTGTTGAAACGCCAGTTAACCTGTCGAAACGTCAGCGTGAGTTGTTGGAAGAATTTCAAGCGACGTTACATGAAGGCGGTAAAAAACAATCGCCACAAAAAGATGGTTGGTTTGAAGGAGTGAAAAACTTCTTTGACGACATGAAAATATAAGCAAGGAAAGTATATGACAGTTCGTGTTGCAGTAACTGGAGCCGCTGGCCGTATGGGCAAAATGCTCATCGAGGCCATTGAAGCTAATCATGATGTAGTACTTACTGCAGCCATTGAACATCCTGCAAGTAGTCTAATTGGTGCAGATGCAGGTGAATTGGCTGGCGTGGGTAAAAAGGGCGTATTAATTGTTGATCACGCAAGTAAGGTCGTCGATGATTTTGATGTCATGATTGATTTTACTGCGCCAGTAGCGACTGTAGCTAATGCTGAATTTTGTGCAGCACATGGCAAGCGTTTGATTATTGGTACGACGGGTTGTACTGAGGAGCAAAAAGCTTCTATTACTTCAGCCGCTGACGATACTGCCATCATGATGGCCAGCAACTACTCTACTGGGGTAAACGTTTGCTTCAAGTTGATAAAAGAAGCCGCCGCCATCCTGGGTAATGACTACGATATTGAAATTGTTGAAGCCCATCACCGCCATAAAGTTGATTCTCCCTCAGGTACTGCGCTTAGCATGGGCGAAGCAGCTGCCGCTGGTGTCGATCGCAATCTGAAAGATGTGGCTATCTATGGTCGTGAAGGCGTCATCGGTGCACGCGAACGTGAAACCATCGGTTTTGCTACTGTGCGTGGTGGTGACGTTGTTGGTGATCACACAGTGATGTTCTTAGCCGATGGTGAGCGAGTTGAAATTACTCACAAAGCTAGTTCAAGGATGGCTTTTGCACGCGGCGCGGTTCGTGCTGCAGCATGGATTGGCCAACAGCAACGCGGTATGTTTGATATGCAGGACGTGTTAGGGCTTAAGTAATAAGGGGCGTTAGTTTTTTGTCGCTCAGCACTCTACACTAAGTCCCAGTCTTCCCCGAAAACGATATTGCTCCGGGATTTTAAAGCTTTATTATTTTTTTAAATCATTTGTCTTGGATCCGTTAATCCATAACAAATTTCATGGTAGTTCGGTCTTTATGTACTTTGTCGGGTTTAAAAATCTCTCCATTCATAGCGATGTAAACCCCAGTAGGCAGAATTTGGCAAGCGGCTGTTGCAAATCCGATATTATAAACGGCATCGCTGGCAATAATTCGTGCTGGTTGCATAGCACCAACCAGAACAACAGTTTTGTTGAGCTGCGTACCTAAAGCTTTAGCAGTAGCAACCATTGTATCGGTGCCGTGGGTAATTAAAATCCGAGTGCTGCTGCACTGCTCAATCGCATTTCTAATCGTATTTCGGTCAGTATCTGTTAAATCAAGGCTATCTTTTTTAAACAACGACGTGACTTGGTAGTCGAAATTGACTTTGGCTTCATCAAGTAATCGCGAAATTTGTGGATCGCCAATTTGATATTCGCTAAGTGCATCGAAATAGATCTTATCAATCGTGCCGCCGGTGGTAAAAATGTGCATATGAGTTCCTCGATTCAGGTGAAAAGTATAAAGCAGAATTTAAATCGATAGGTAGGTTATAAAGTGCTTAGTGCTTAGTGCTGAGTGCTGGCAAAAAATTGCTCCTGCATTTTCTGCACTTCCGCCATCCATGTCGGTCGAGTACTGGGTGCTGAGAGATTATTGCAGGTTATTTTTATAATAAAAAAAGGAGGCCTAAGCCTCCTTTAAAGATATACATTTATCAAAAAAGATATCTTTTATAGTCTACTAAACGATTGATTTCATCGCTGTCATGTAGCCACGCAATTCTTCACCGACAATTTCTACGGGGTGGTAACGAATAGCAGCGTTTACATCGATTAGTTCGCGATTATCCACGCCAAGGTCATCTAACTGCAGGCCTTTACCAATAATGTCAGTATCAACGCCCTTCATAAAATCTGCCAATAATGGACGGCAGGCGTGATCGAATAGGTAACAACCGTATTCTGCAGTATCAGAGATAACTACGTTCATTTCGTACAGCTTTTTACGAGCAATAGTGTTAGCGATCAATGGTGTTTCATGCAGTGACTCGTAGTAGGCTGATTCTTCAACAATACCTGCAGCAACCATCGTTTCAAAAGCTAACTCAACACCAGCTTTAACCATTGCAACCATCAAAATACCGTTGTCATAGAATTCTTGTTCACTGATTTCTACATCGGCAATTGGGGTCTTTTCAAAGGCTGTTTCAGCAGTAGCTGCACGCCATGTGTGTAGATTTTTGTCATCGTTTGCCCAGTCGGCCATCATGGTGCTTGAAAAGTGGCCTGACATAATGTCGTCTTGGTGCTTTTGGAAAAGTGGACGCATGATATCTTTCAATTCTTCAGCGACGTTGAAAGCGACGATTTTTGCTGGGTTAGACAAGCGATCCATCATGTTGGTGATGCCGCCATGCTTGAGGCCTTCGGTGACAGTTTCCCAACCGAATTGGATCAATTTGGCAGCGTAGCCTGCGTCGATACCTTTTTCGACCATTTTGTCGAAGCAAAGGATTGAACCAGTTTGTAACATACCACAAAGGATGGTTTGTTCACCCATAAGGTCAGATTTTACTTCTGCGATAGGTGATGACTCTAAAACACCGGCACGGTCGCCACCAGTCGCTGATGCAAGCGCTTTAGCGATTTCCAGGCCTTCACCTTTAGGATCGTTTTCGCGGTGAACTGCGATCAACGTTGGTACGCCGAAACCACGAACATATTCTGCGCGAACTTCAGAGCCAGGACATTTAGGGCACATTAAAGTGACTGTAAGGTCTTTACGAATTTGCATGCCTTCTTCAACCAAGTTGAAACCGTGAGCATAATCTAAACAAGCGCCTTCTTTCATCAATGGCATGATAGTGCTAACAACATCAGTGTGTTGCTTGTCTGGAGTAAGGTTCATCACAACATCAGCGGTAGGAATCAATTCTTCGTATGTGCCAACAGTGAAGCCATTCTCTGTCGCGTTTTTCCATGATTGACGTTTTTCTGCAATCGCACTCGCACGTAATGCATATGAAACATCAAGACCGCTATCGCGCATGTTAAGACCTTGGTTTAAGCCTTGTGCACCACAGCCTACAACGACAATTTTTTTACCTTTTAAGTATTCACAGCCATTGGCGAATTCAGATTGATCCATAAAACGGCATTTGCCGAGTTCTTCTAATTGCACGCGCAAAGGTAGCGTGTTGAAATAATTTTGTCCCATGATTTTGCTCCACTAGACACGGTTGGTTAAAAAGTGGGCGAATTCTACCCAAAATAAAAGATTGCGTAAAATGAAATGATTGAAATTATTTATTGCGAAAAGTGAAATAAAGCCGACGCTTGGGTCAACTCGACTTCAATGCTAAAGTAATTGCAAATAACAATGAGCCCAAACCATGTTCGAATTCATGCAGGTGAACTATCTACTATTGCTGGCCTTTCTTTATGCGGTCATGCTTTTCTTTATCGCGGGCAAGGCTGAAAAAGCGCAAGCGCAACGAGCGTGGTACAACCCTATCATATATAGCCTTTCGCTAGCTGTTTACTGTACTTCATGGACTTTTTTTGGCGCGGTGGGCATGGCAGCTGAAAGTGGTTGGAGTTTTTTCGCGATTTATTTGGGGCCTATTTTGCTGTTTGTTTTAGGGTGGCCATTTTTGCGTCGTTTGTTGGTCTTTAGTCACCGTAATAAGGTAACCTCCATCGCAGACTTTATTGGTTCTCGCTTTGGTAAAAGACAGACATTGGCGTCCTTGGTGACTATTATTGCTCTAGTGGGAACGCTGCCTTATATCGCACTTCAATTGAGGGCGGTTTCTTTGGCTTGGGCTGCAATCGATACTCCAAGTGGTGAAGTTATTCGTATTGGAACGGGAACCAGCTTTATCGGTGCGCTAGTGATGGCTTGGTTTGCGATTGTTTTTGGTACCAAGGTGGTAGAGGGCAATAACCGTATGCGTGGCTTGATTAGCGCGGTTGCGCTTGAGTCATTGGTTAAATTGTGTGCATTTGTGGCGGTTGGCGTAACAGCATGGTCGTTAATTCCAAATCCTACCCAAAGCATAACAACCTACTTTACGGCCACTGAAAAATTACCAACTAATGCCTTTGTTACTCAAACGTTATTGGCAATGATGGCGATAGTTTGTCTACCTAGACAGTTTCACGTCATGGTTGTCGAACCACATACTCGGCAGGATGTTCGTTGGGCTCGCTGGACCTTTCCGTTGTATCTATTCATATTCTCATTGATGGTACTTCCCATCGCGGTCGCGGGTGCTCAATTCTTTTCAGGTACCACGGTTCCGTCCGATTTATATGTATTGCAATTGCCCATGTTTCTAGGCAACGAGCATCTAGCTGCCGTCGCGTTTATTGGTGGTCTGTCTGCGGCTGCCGGTATGATCATCGTCGCCAGTGTTACGCTATCTATTATGGTATCCAACGAAATTGTGGTGCCTGTTTTGTTAAATATAGGTCGTCGCGGTAGTTTGCCCAGCAAATTAGCGGGTAATTTACGCATGGTGCGTAGGGTGACAATTTTTTTGGTGTTAGTGATGGCTTGGTGGGTTGATTCAGCTTTGCAACAACCTGGAGGACTAGCATCGCTTGGTTTGATTTCATTTGCTGCAGCGGCCCAGTTTATGCCTGCAATTGTTGCTGGGTTATATTGGCCAAACGCCCATCGCAATGGTGTTTTGTTGGGGATGTTAATCGGTATTGTCGTCTGGTTTTACACTTTGTTTTTACCTGCTCTGCTAGGTGCGCAACATTCACTAGTGACAGAGGGGCCTTTCGGTTTGAGCTTTCTGTCGCCATATCATATTTTGGGTTTATCAAGTTTAGATAACCTTACCCGAGGCGTGATACTAAGCTTGTCATTAAATTGTTTGATGCTTTGGTGGGGGTCGAGACATAGTAAATTTAATACGCTTGATTTACGCCAAACCGAAGCATTTACCAAATTACGTTCTCAATTTGGCTTCCGTCAACAAGACTTCGAATTGAGTTCGATTGAGGGGCGCCAATTACAGGCGATATTGGATCCCCTTGTGGGCGAAACGCGCAGTGGCAATATTTGGATGGAATTCGAACAACGCTTGGGTCATCGTCTGTTGCCCCATGACAAAGTGCCGCGATTTGTCGTGTTCGATGTCGAGAACCATATTGCGAGAATTATAGGGGCTGTTTCTGCTCATCGCTTGATTGATATGTTGCGTCGTCAAGAGCCCATGGCGCTCGAAGATTTTGCGAGTTTTCTGGGGGGGAGTAACCAAGTCGCTCGCTTTAGTCAAAATCTATTACAAACAACCCTCGAAAATATCCCGCAAGGAATTTCTGTTGTTGATAAAGACCTACACCTGATGGCTTGGAATAAAAAGTACGAGCGGATGTTTAGTTTTCCGCCGCGCTTATTATTTGTCGGCTGTCCAATAGAACGAGTTTATCGATTTAACGCTAGTCGGGGTTATTTGGGCAGCGAGCAAGACGAAGTTGATAGTATTGTTCAAAAGCGTCTTGAGCTGCTCCGCCTCGGCGAGGAATATCGCATTGAAAGAGAATTACCAACTGGCGCCGTTATCGAAATTCGAGGGACGCCATTAGGTGAGGGCGGTTATGTGACAACCTACACCGATATTACTGATTTTCACAACATCCTCGAAGAGTTGGAAAATGCTAAGGTATTACTGGAGCAGCGGGTTCAAGATCGTACCCAGGCACTGCTAGAGGTTAATGATTCGATGCGTAAAGAAAATTTACTTCGCGCGCGACTCGAGCAGGAGTTAAATGAGGCCTATGCCTCAAAAACACAATTCTTGGCAGCGGCGAGTCACGATTTATTACAACCCATAAATGCAGCTCGATTATTTGTCAGCGCCATTCAAGCTCGAGACGAAGTCATAAACTCGTCTACAATGCGCGAGGAGATAGTGAATATCGATTCAGCATTGTCTGGTGCAGAGCATCTTATCGGCGCCCTGCGTGAAATTGCTCGACTAGATTCAGGAAAAATGATCGCTAAAAAAGAAAATTTTCAGTTGGATAGCCTGATGAAGGTGTTGGCCAAAGAAATGACACTTTTTGCCGATCAAAAACAGCTTGAGTTTCACTATGTCCCATGTCAGCAGTGGGTCTATTCTGACCCAGCCTTGCTGCGCCGGATATTACAAAATTTTCTGGCCAATGCTGTTAGGTATACATCTAAGGGGCGTATTTTGTTTGGTTGTCGCAGGCAAAATAAGACCATCCAAATTCAAGTTTGGGATACGGGTCTGGGTATCGCAGAACAGGATCAAGAAAGAATTTTTAAGGAGTTTGAACGATTATCGGATAGCCGAAATGTAGATGGTCAAAAAGGCTTAGGTTTAGGGTTGTCAATTAGTCAAAGAATCGGACAAATTCTAGGGCATCAGATAAGTATGAAAAGCCAGCTTAATGTGGGGACCATGTTTTCTGTCACGGTGCCGTTTGGTAAACCGGTCATGCTCGCCGCTGAAACGCCAATCATTATGGGCGATTTGAAGGGCATACAGGTTATTTGTATCGATAATGAGCAGCAAATCGTCCAAGGCATGCGCGCCCTAATGGAAAAGTGGGGTTGTAGGGTTGTCACAGCAACGAACTTATCTACAGCCATTACCAATTGGCAGTTAGATCGTGCGCCTGATATCGTCGTGGCTGATTACCATTTGGATGATGGCGAGTTGGGCACAACCCTCATCGACGCACTGCGTTTGCGGTGGGATGAACAACTCCCCGCAGTGATTATTTCAGCGGATGACTCTGAAACACTTAAACAAGAATTGTTAGCCAAAAATATCAAATATTTAACTAAACCTGTTTCAGCAGCGGGCCTGCGCGGTACGCTCCGGAGTTTGATACGTAATCGTAAATAACTTAAACCAAATTCGGTTGGGCAATATCTAATTGGCTGATGGCAAGCACCGCTTGCGTACGTGAACTTACCCCTAATTTACGGAAAATTTCCGTCACGTGAGCTTTTATTGTTGCTTCAGTGACATGAAGTTCATAGGCGATTTGTTTATTTAGCAAACCTTCAGCGAGCATGGTGGCCACTTTGAACTGCTGCGGGGTGAGTTGCGCCATTAGCGACGCGATGTCACTCGGGTCGGTATCATCTAGATCCTCTGGGTCAACGTTACATCCCGGAGGCAAATAGATATCACCTTCAAAAATAATGTCAATGGCACGCGATATTTCTTCAGGGTCAGCACTTTTAGAGATGAAGCCAGCAGCACCGTTGCGAATAGCTTTAGCAATAATATCATCGCCATCGTTGGCGGAAATCATAAGTACAGGAATTTGGGGGTGGTTGTTGACCATATAAATCAAGCCGCTAAAGCCTTTGGCGCCAGGAATATGAAGGTCTAACAATAGCAGTTGGGCATTATTGTTACCCTGACAGAAATCTTGCAGGTTCGAGATGTCAGATATTTCAAAAATCTCGGCTTGATCTCGATGCTGCCCAATAATTTGTTTAAGGGCATTACGAAATAGTGGATGGTCATCTGCTATGACAATTTTCTCAGGGCTTTGTGCCAAGGTTGTCTCCATTTTTAATATTATTAGCAGCTTTTTTTAAAGCTCCGTAAATGTAATCAATTGCAATACTTATGTAAATAAAATCTTTAGACTTTAGTCGAATATAGACTAATGGCTAATATTCTTGTTGTGTCCCCTAAGGCACTCTTGTAGTTGGTAATAACCATAAAGAAATAATTCTCACGAAGGGGAACAAGATGAAAACAATTCAAAAAGGTTTAATCGCTGGTGCAGTAGCTATGGCCTTTGCAGCACCATCAATGGCGGCGTTTACTGTTGATTTGGGTGATAAGGGCAGCATTTCATTTGGTGGCTTTATCAAATTAGATGCTCGCACTGAATCTGGTGATTTGGCTTTTACTAGCTACTATCGTGGTGCTGGCGTTGCCGCAGCAGATACTAGTGTCACTAACTTTAGTGTGCGTGAGTCTCGTTTGACGACAACCTACAAGCGTGGCGATGTCACTGCTTTCGTTGGTATGGATTTTTATGGCGGCGGCGGTAACGAGTTGGTATCAAACTCAGCACATCCTCGTCTTCGTCAGGCATTTATTAGCTACAAAGGTTGGAAAATGGGCCAGGCTTGGACTGCTGCCTCTAACCTAATGGCTATCCCTGAAGCAGTTGATTTTGGTGGCCCAATTGTGGGTATGATCTTCGTTCGTCAACCTCAAATTAGCTATACCAGTGGCAATTGGACCTTCTCTGTTGAGAACCCTGAATCATATACACCAGGCAAATACGCTGTGGGTGGTAACGGTACTGGTATTGTTGCTGCAAATAGCAACGAAAGTACGCCAGACTTTATCGGTGCTTACACTACAAGTGGCGATTGGGGTACTTTAAAAGTGAGCGGTATCGTTCGCGAAGTGACTGCAGCTGATAACAGCAAACACTCAGCAATGGGCTTAGGTATTGGTGCTAAGGTTATGTTGGGCAAAGATGACGTTCGCTTCCAATTGAACTCAGGTGAATGGGGTCGTTACATCGGTGCTGGTCAAGGTTTTGAAACCGGCGACTTCAATGGCGATGGAAAGTATGAAATGGATTCAACCACATCATACACCGCTGCATACCGCCACGTGATGGAAGGGGGTTGGAGAACAAATATTTACATTGGTGGTCTTGAGGGTGACGAGTCAGGTCGTTCACGCACTCACGTAGGCGCCAATTTGATGGCTACCTTGGCCCCTGGTTTGACCGGTGGTATCGAAGTAGGTCGTTATACTATAAATGACGACAGTTTGGCTGAAGGCCTAAGCAACAAGTACTTACAGTTGATGGTTAAGTTCGGTCTATAAGAAGTAGGCAGTAGCTCAGGGCCGGGTCGCTCCCGGCCATTATAAAATAACGTTATAAATAATATTAATAATTGGAGGGTCCTACATGGCTTTCAAGAGTGAAGACGACGCCAAGGCATATTGGCAGGAAAACGTAAGCTTGATGATCAAATTAATGGTCATTTGGTTTGTCGTTTCTTTTGGTTGCGGCATTTTGTTCGCTGACGCGCTCAACGCTATCCAAATCGGTGGATATAAGTTGGGCTTCTGGTTTGCGCAGCAAGGTTCGATTTACGCGTTCTTGGTATTGATTTTCTACTATGCCAAGGCAATGGGTAAATTGGATGCTAAATACGGCGTAGACGGCGAATAGGAGACAGCCTCATGGATTTACAAACTTTAACTTATATACAGTATAGCATCACTGTGCTATGTGTCAACCCCTAATTAACCAAACTCGTACATGTATTTTGATACACTAGGATCTAGCTTGATCAGTTGCTGTGCTACAGTAGTCAGTCGCTTGTACTTGGCTTG
>JALRIU010000094.1 GCA_023255355.1 Pseudomonadales bacterium
AAGATCTTCGACAAGCGGGATTCCTATTCTTTCCCGGGTACCCAGGCTATACCCGTGGTGTTGTTTCAGATGGTAGTGGTGCGTGGATCGTAACAACGTCTAACGGTCAGTTGGCAAGAACATGGCCTAATGAGATGCGAAGCGAAGAACTCTGTAATGGCTTTGATTTATTGATGGGAGTAGCGGTAAATGCAAACGGGGATGCGATTTTTGCAGAATACGGAACAGGTAAAGTTCTCGGCTGGAATGGCGGCGGTGTAGAAACGCTAGCTGAGGGCTTGCAAGGGCCTACAGGACTTGCCGTTGACGATTCTGGTGCAATATATGTTGCAGAAAAAAATGCTGGAAAAATTTCGATTATTCGTGGGGGACGGCTAGATACCTTCGCGGAAAATTTGGCTAAACCCCATGGTTTATGTATCGCTAATGACACACTTTATATCGCTGATGCAGGTAGTCACTCTGTCGTGGCGATTGATCTTAACTCGGGTGCAAGACGGGTGATTGCATCCAGTCTTCCTATTGGTGCACCGCCGGGAGTGGAACCTAAGTTATTGGGCGCCATCGGTGATATGGCCGGGCCAATGCTGTCGTTTACAGGCATAACAGCAGCCAAAAATGGCTCACTTTATGTGGCAGGTGATGCTGAAGGCAGCGTCATAAAATTGCAAAAGCGGAAATAATGACCCTATTATGAAAAAACTTACTGAAATGACATCCTTCGCGGATGCTCAGCAATTCGCAAACTCCCAAGCGCTTTGGGATTTATTCGATGGGGATCGAGATCATTTAAATATTACCCACGAATGTATTTTGAGACATGCTGATGGCAGCGGTCGGCCAGCTGTTAGAATCGCCCACGCAGATGGTCATGATGAAATCTTAAGCTTTGATGAGATCGCACAGGGCGCGAAACGTTTTGCTAATTGGTTGGATGCAAAGGGAATTCAAAAAGGCCAACGAATAGCGTTTATGTTAGAGCCGTCATTGCCATATTACATCAGTTTGTTTGGCGCTATGCTGACTGGCGCGATAAGTGTGCCTATGTTTACTCTCTTTGGGCCTGATGCACTTAGACTTCGAGTGGATGACTGTAAACCCAGCCTATTTGTGACTAATCAAGAAAAGGCTCCAGTTGCTAGCGCTATCGATGGCTTAGATGTTGTAGTAGCCAACAGTGATTTTTTAACCATGCTTCAAGACTACCCGGCGGAGTATTCTGCAAAATCTGCAGCAAATGATTTGGCAGTCTTTCAATATACATCGGGTACCACGAGAGAGCTCCCTGAAGCAGTCAAACATACCCATCGTTCCTTGGTAACTTTGATGTTTGCCGCGCTTTATGGTTCTGGCATTAGACCCGGGGATGAATTTTTTTGTCCCTCCTCACCAGCTTGGGGGCATGGTTTGTGGCATGGTACGCTAGCACCATTAGCAATGGGCGTAACTACTGGAACTTTTGCAGGCAGGTTTGATGCCGTTCGCTTGATGCATGCTTTGCAAGATTTTGGGATTACCAACTTATCTGCAGCTGCCACCCATTATCGGATGATGAAAAATTCTGAAAAGGCTCAAGCGTTTAAATTTAGTTTAAAAAAAATGTCCTTTACGGGTGAGCCTATCGATCCCGCGACGTTAGATTTTATTGCGGACACCTTCAATATTCCTGCTTGTTCAATGTACGGCACCACTGAGATTGGTGTGGTGCTCGTTAATTTTCCTGGTGCAGATGATTATCTGGTGAAACCAGGTGCTCTTGGTAAACCAATTCCTGGTTTGCGCTTGCAAGTGCAACGCCCCGATGGTAAACCCACTGAACCCGGTGAAATAGGAGAGTTGATGTTGTGGAAGCGAGATCGCTGGGAAACAACCAAAGATCGCGCCAAGATTGATGATGATGGCTATTTTTACCATTGTGGACGAGCTGATGATGTCATTATTTCTGCAGGTTGGACTATGAGTGCTGTTGAAATTGAAAACACCTTGCTGAAACACGACGCCGTTCTTGAAGCCGCTGTCATTGGTGTACCTGATCCGATGCGTGGTCAAGTCGTCAAAGCGTTTATCGTTAGTAATCAATCCGAATCACCAGCGCTGTTTGAAGAATTGAAACAATTTACCCGCGAGAAACTTAGCCAGCATGAGTTTCCTCGTATCATAGAATTTGTTGATGAATTACCTAAAACCCCAGCAGGTAAGGTCCATCGCAAAGTTTTACGCGATCGTGAAGCTGCCAAGCTCACCGCATAGTTTTTAATAGGAGAAAATGATGTCTACCAATAAATTCCCAAAGATTACTGAAGAGGGCCTAGACGCTTTACGCGAGCGCTTGGGCGTTAAAATTACTAACACCATAGAACCTTGGAACTATGAAGCAACGCGTGATGCAATTCGTCACTATGCCCATGGTATTGGTGATAATAACCCTCTTTGGTGCGACCCTGAATACGCCAAAAACACAAAATATGGTGATGTGATTGCATTGCCTAGCTTTATGTTTTCAACCAGTCGGATTATTTCTGGCTATTGTGGCGGTCTATCAGGTGTGCATGCTATGTGGGCCGGAGCAGATTGGAATTGGCATAAACCTGTAAAACGTAACGATACCATTACTACTGAGGCCTACTTGAAAGATCTCGTTGAGCATCAGACCCGTTTTGCTGGTCGATCATTCCAGCAGATTTATCATGTTGATTTCTACAATCAACATGGTGAATTGGTGGCTGATGCAGATAGTTGGGTATTCCGTACCGATCGTGATGAGGCCCGTGAGCGCGGCACTAAATATACCGATGTGAAAGGTCTTGTAGAGCAACATTCAGATGAACAATTAGCCGAATGGGGTAAGCTGTATGCTAATGAAGAAATTCGTGGCGCGACACCTCGTTATTGGGAAGATGTTGCTGAAGGTGAAGATTTGCCACGTATGATGAAAGGTCCCATGACGGTAACGGGCTTTATTTGTTACGCTCAAGGTTGGGGCGGCCTGTATATTCGTGCCAATAAACTTGCATGGGAAATGCAACAGAAGCATCCAGGTACGGGTATCAAAAACCGCTTTAATGTGCCTGATTGTCCAGAGCGTGTGCACTGGGATGAGGATTTTGCCTTACAAGTCGGTGCGCCAGGTGCCTATGACTATGGTCCAGAGCGTTGCTCTTGGTTGACTCATCAGGCGACAAATTGGATGGGTGATGATGGTTTCTTACGTGCTGCGAAAAGCCAGATTCGTCGGCATAACCCTGATGGTGATGTTATCTTCATCGATGGTACTGTGACTCGTAAATGGGTTGAAGATGGTAAACACTTGGTTGAAATTCAACAGCGTGCTGAAACCCATCGCGGCGAATTGTCTGCAGCAGGTTCTTGCATTGTTGAATTGCCTAGCCGCGGTTAAGGTACTGCCATGAGTCAGCAAGACACATCTTGGCGAGGCCCGTTGGCCGGTGTGCGAGTTCTTGATCTGACTCGTGTGCTTGCTGGTCCTGCTGCTTCGCTTGCACTTGCTGACTTAGGCGCAGAAGTTATAAAAGTTGAACCGCCAGGTAGCGGTGATGAGACGAGAACATTTCCGCCATTTAAAGCTGGTGAGAGTCATTATTTTTTAAGTATCAATCGTGGTAAAAAATCAATTGTCATCGATCTAAAATCTGAAGCAGGGGTGGAGTTATTAAAACAACTCGCTGCTGAAAGCGATATTTTGGTCGAAAACTTTCGTCCTGGCGTGATGCAAAAACTAGGCTTGAGTTACGATGTACTTAAACAAATCAATCCTCGCCTCATTTATTGCGCTATTTCTGGCTTTGGTCAAACCGGGCCACTGAGTAATCAACCCTCTTTCGATATTGTTTTGCAGGCGCTATCTGGTGCCATGAGTGTGAATGGTGAAATGGGTGGTGATGCCTTCAAGATGGGGATTCCCTTAGGTGATTGGATTGGCGGAATAAATGGTCCTATAGCCATTTTAAGCGCACTTTATGAGCGTGAGCGAACTGGTGTCGGACGTTATATTGATATCAGTTTGTTGGACGGCATGATAAACATGTTGGGCTATCTTGCCCAGCTGACCTTTTTTAATCAACGTAATCCAGAGCCTCAGGGATCCCAGCATCCAAATTTGGTACCTTATGGCTCTTTCAATGCCAAAGATGGCGCAATTATTATTGCTTGTCTCACAAATCAATTTTGGGGGCGTATCTGCTCAGCATTAGATATGCCAGAATATGCCGATGATGAGCGTTACAGTAGTTTAGAAAAGCGTCGTGACGCACGTGATGACGTTAATGCATTGATTAATCAACGTACCAGTAGTCGCACCATTGCGGAGTTGACTGAATTGTTGACACAGTTTCACGTGCCCAATGCGCCGATTTTGGGTGTTCAGGAGGCCCTCGCCTCTGAGCAGGTGAAAGCTAGAAATATGGTGGTTGACGTCGAGCATGCAACCCTTGGTGAAATTCCTAT
>JALRIU010000174.1 GCA_023255355.1 Pseudomonadales bacterium
GTTTAAATGTTTGGGAAACTAGTTCACCCTCTGGTGAAATATCCAAAACGGCGACGAGAGCCTTGTGTTGTTGATCTGCTGTAAGAGAACAAACCTGCTGACTCAAGGCAGGTGGAAGCATAGGGATGCCGCCACCTGGTAAATAAATACTTGAAGTACGAAGTCTAGCCTGTTTATCCAACTCTCCGTCGAAGGGCACATAGACGTCAGGATCTGCAATGGCAACATACAGACGAATGGCGTCGCCATTTTGTTCGGCATAGACAGCATCATCCATGTCTAGAGTGTTGACTGCGTCGATAGTAACAAACGCTAAGTGTGTTAGGTCTTCGCGATTGAAACCATCATCATCTCGGCGAATATTGTTATCCGCTTCGGCAATCGCTGCATCACTCCATTGCTGGGGAAGTGACAGTTTGGCAGCGGTAAAACGTGCTTCTATGCCTGCACTTTCAGCATTACCAAAATTTGATTGAATACTAACCTGTGCCTTACCATCAGGGTAGGGGTGACGAGTTAGATTGGCCTTAACGTAGCTCCCTTCTTGCGCACCATGGTCTGCTTTAGGGGCCCGCTTTTGTGGTGGAACAAAAAGCCAGCGCGACCATTTGCCCTGATCGACTTGCACAAAATGGTTACTACCTTTGATGCGGTAAATACCAAAGCATTCATTAAAGTCAGAGTGTTTGATTCCCTCTATAAGACCTTGATCTTTGCCTTTTTCATCTTTCACAACGAGAAGGTTGACGATGTCACCAGGCATTACCTTATTCATTTCGTCAGGGGTAATAAATACATCTTTACTGGTGCCGTCAGGCAGACCACAGGCTGCAAATCCGAACCGACCGTTGCCGGCACGAATAACGCCGGTGAGACGTTCTTTGGAATCTTCAATATCTTGTTTTAGCTGTTTAAGCTGTTGTAGCGCGTTAGGATCTAACATAGTCAAAAATACATCAAATAAAAAACACGCATTCTATCGCAGTCGAGATCGTGCGGATACCGCACGACCTAAAAAAACTTACTATCGATAGAGTGGCGGGAGTTTGTCTTTGCTAATAGACGAAGTTGCAGCATGTATCTGACTCATACGCGTTGCAATGGTAGCAAATGCGTTTGCTAAATCACCGGTAGCACTAGCACGGTATAAATGAGCTTCAACAATATCAATTTGTTGATTCAGGATGTCATCTCGTAAAATGCCCCGCAGCTCTTTCAAACTTCCACAACCATAACGTAGCTGCCCCCATGCAAGTAAATGATCAAGACATTGCTTGCCATGCTGATTTTTACAGGCCTTTTTAAGTGCGTTTAATAGACTTTGTTCAGTGGGGTTGTTATTGCCTTTCGGGGTAGAGGCTTTTGAACCTTTGCGCCCAGCGCGGATCCACAAGATTGTTGTTAAAAGCCAAAGCAGGGTCATGGCAGCTAAAGCAATCTTAAGTTGCGATGTCTCTTGTTGATCGTTGTCCGTTACCAGGGTTTCGGTAGTTTTCTCTTCAGGTAATGGGCTTGTAGGTGGCGATAGTGTCACCTGACCTGGATCATAGCGCTCTGGCTTGGGTGTTGTGGTTGCTGGGCCATTAATCACATTTATTACAACCGCAGGTAATGTAGCCGTCCGTTGCTGGTTGCTATTGGTATCCCACCATTCGAGGGTTTGTTCGGGTAATACAAATTGTCCAACCTTGGTTGCTATTAAGGCGTAACTTTGTGTGCGGGAACCAACGATTTTATCCCCCTCGCCATCACTTACTTCGGCTTGATCGGCGTAGATTTTTAGCCCAGCAACCTCTGGGGCTGGTAAAGGAGGAAGTTGAGCGCCAAGTAGACCCTCGGCAACAGTTGTAATGGTGCGTGTTACCGATTGTCCAAGCGAAATATTTAAGTCACTACCATTCCAATCGTCGAGAATTCGGACATTATCCGCGGGTAACCATTCGCTTCCTGTGTAGTTTTTAGGTTGAGGTAAAACATCGATTGAATAAGCGTCGGAACGAATTCTTACGGCTTGTCCGTCGATATTGAAAGGATCAAACATGTTGCGATTTCGGCGGGTAGGGATGGTAGCCGTCAAAATACTTGCAGGAATCTCAAGTTTGCCACTTTTTTGGGGAAATATGGCAAAGCGTTGTTCGAATACCCTATATTCACGGCCATTAATGCGTGTTTGATACTCAGTCTCTTTGAGTTTATTTACAATGGCATCATTAACCGCGGGTTCGCTAAGGCTAGCGTTACGTCCTAACGATACGGCATGGTATACCTTTAGCGTTAAAATAATCTGTTGTTGAACATAAGCTTGTTGATGATCGAGCTCACTTTCCAGAAACACAGAAGCATCAGCGACTTGTTTGCTTGCTTCAGAGACTGAGATGGCAATGGCTTCAGTGGCTTCACCATTTAGCGTTACTGAAGGTATGATTAAATTTCCTTCACGTTTGGGCGCAAGCGTATATATCCACTCAGTTGAAATTTCACTTTGGCCGTTAATGTAAGTTTGGCGTGAACTCTGACTGGTGCCCAGAATATCAAAGTCACGAGTCAACCCTGATGTGTCTGGCGTATTACCGTTAGGGCGTTGATCAAAGCTCACCACAAATTGTAATGATTCGTTAAGCGAAATTTGATTTCGATCCACCTTGGCTGTTACAGCCGCCAAAAGTGGGGCGCACAGCAATATGCTAGCGAGACTAATAACATTAACGATGCGTCTTAATACCACGTTTCTGGTACCTCATTTTGTCCATTGCGTTGACGTTGTTCATATTGATAGCGGAATTTTCGGCGTAATAATCCGCCCGGATCATCTGGAATCTGTCTCATCCATTGCTCCATGGTTTGTTTTTCTTCGTCGCTTAATTCGTCAAAGGGTTTGGGATGTCCTTCTTGTGCTTGTTCACTAGCCTGCTCATTTTGTTGCTGCTGTTGTTCTGACTCAGTCTGTTCTTGCTCACTAGATTGTTCATTTTGATCCTGTTGTGAGTTTTGGTCGTTTTGCTGATCTTGTTGTTGCTGTTGATCCTGATCCTGTTGCTCGTCATTCTGCTGATTTTGTTGTGACGGATCTTGATTTTGTTGTTGCTGATCGCCTTGTTCGCCTTCGCTCTGCTCGTCGTTGTCTGAGTTTTGTTGATTCTGCTGATTTTGTTGCTGTTGCTCTTGCTGTTTCTGCTGTTCAAGGAGCTTTTCAACAAGCGCTTTGTTGAACAGGGCATCTGTATGTTCGGGTTCGGTATTAAGGGTTTGTTGATATGCGTCAATAGCCTTCTGGTATTCGCCGAGCTGAGCAAGGGCATTGCCACGATTATAGTTTGCGTCTGGGGTGTCTATTCCTTCAAGCGATTTAGCGCTCGCGGAAAAATTACCATCGCGGTAGTGTGCAATTGATTTCCATTGCTTGTTTTCGAAGATTGCTGCCGCAGCATTAGGATCGCCGTTATCTAATAGTTCGGCGCCTTGTTGATCGGCGCGTTGCCACAGGGAGCTCCATATGCTGGCTTCACTCTGTGGGCTGATAAGTAAGCTCGGAATGAGAACTAAGCAAAATATAATACCCTTTCTGAATGCTGGTAGGGCTAAAACTAATAGAATTAGACATAATTCTGTACCGCGGTCATACCAAGCATCGTATTGGCGATCGCTTTCGCGTGACTGTAATGAGAGAGGATCAATAGGCTTTAAAAGGGATTGCCAGTCAGTATCGTCTAAACTAATTTCACTGTACGTGCCGCCAGTTGCGTTGGTCAGTGCTTGGAACGCATCTCGACTGAGTTTGACGATGGCAATACTGCCATCCTTATTTCGTAGCAAGCCTTGCTCATCAGATATTTTAACTGGGCCGCCGTTCTCTGTACCTAAACCCAAAATCGCTAACGAGGCGCCCTGGTTGTTAATGAGTGAGCTCACCTTTCCAATATCATCAGTAGTAATGCCATCGCTAATTAATAAAATATGAGGTTTGCTAATACCTGCTTGTTGGGCGAGAGAAAGCGCTTTCTCAATACCAAGGTCAACCCTGCTACCAAGTGCAGGCATGATGTCAGGACCAAGTGCCGGTACCATTGAAGCAATGGTTGCCGTATCGTCAGTCAATGGAGTGACCACATGGGCATCACCTGCGTAAGCTACCAATCCGGTGAGTCCCTCATTACGGTAATTGAGAATATCAAGGATCTTCATTCGCGCTCGACCTATTCGGCTAGGCGAAATATCCTCGGCAAGCTGCGATAAAGAGAGATCTAGTACAATGACAAGGGCATCGTTGCTTTGTTCAACTGGAACATTTTGGCGTTCCCAGGAAGGACCTGCGAGAGCCATAATAGCTATTAGCCAAAGTGTCATAAGTCCTGCAATGCCAAATTTGTTGCCCTGTCTGACAAATGGTCTAGTCTGCAATTGCTCAAGAAAATGTGAGTCGATGACTTTATTCCAACCATGTTTGCCTGAAGCACTACGCCAGATCCAAAGTGGCACAAGTAGGGTAGGAACGAGCGCATAGAACCACTCAGGTCGCAGCCAGTGGAAGTCATTAAAGATTGCTAGCATGAATGTCCTCCTTACGGCTGCTGGCAATAGCGAGTAACATGCTGATGAGCAGCGCCAATGCTAGAGGCCAATGGAAGTAGTTGGTGCGGGGCCTAAAGTTTTTTTGCTCCTCTGGGGTAGGCTCCAATTGGTCAAGCAATCGATAGATGCCATCAAGTTCGCTAACATTGCGCGCTCTAAAATAACGACCACCCGTTTGGTCAGCAATTTTAGTGAGTGTATCTTCGTCCAAATCTCTTGAAGGATTCACGGTTCTAGCACCAAAGCTTGAGCCGAAAATACCAGGTACGACCATGCTGTCAGCGCCCATACCAATGGTGTAGATTTTAACCTTGAGTTCTTCAGCCAGTTGAGCCGCCTGTAGAGGTTGAACTTGCCCGGCAGTATTGGCACCATCGGTCAGCAAAATCATGACGCGTTCTTCTGCAGGTCTTGCCTGCAAACGTTTGACTGAAAGGCCAATAGCGTCACCAATCGCAGTTTGTTTGCCAGCAAAGCCAAGCTCTGCCTCGTTGAGTAATTGCTTAACAGTATTGCGATCAAAGGTCAGTGGTGATTGTAAGTAGGCTTGCGAGCCAAAAAGCACCAAACCTAACCGATCTCCGGCACGGCGATCAATAAATTCGTTCAAGACAGCTTTGACCGCATCGATCCTGCGAACCGTGCGATCTTCTATTTGCATATCTTGTTCTTCCATACTGCCCGATATATCGACAGCTAATAGCAGGTCTCGACCGCTACTTTGGATATTGATGGGTTCCCCTAACCATATTGGTCGCGCGGCTGCAGTAACGAGTGCTAGCCAAGCTAGGCAGAGTAACAGGCGCTGCCAGTAGGACTTTTTAGGTTGGCTGTTAGTGCCATAGTTCAACTCGTTGGCAATTGCATAGAAGGGCACATAAAGCGAGCTGGGTTCGCTACGTTTGACTCGCCACATGAGAGTCACCAGCAGCGGTAGCGGCAAAGCTGCAAATGCCCAGATAAAATCAAAACTAAACACGGCGCCAATCCTTGCATTGCTGTTCGAGCCATATAAGGCTTTGCAGCTGGAATTCGGTGACATACTCCGGCGCAATCGATGCGCGGTACCACTGGCTTAGCAAGTTCTCTCGATGAGGTATTTGCAGACCGTGTTGTACCAGCCAATCTAACCATGTCTCACCGCTCATAGCTGCTATGTCATCGTTGGGATAGGCCAGTAAACAAGCACTTTTGAGCAGTTCGTTACAGGACTGTAGTGCGGTTTGTCCCTGCAACTCTTGATCTTGTTGCTGAGCTTTTAGTCGGGTAGCTGCAGCACGCCAAAAGGCGCGGCTTTTATGTTGTTGATAGCGGGTAAATAACAACCAACCTAGACTAATTAAGATTAGCGCAGCTAATAGCCACCAACCAATAGCAGGTGGCCATGCACTGATCGGTTCAGCAAGATGAATATCCCGTAACTCTGCAAGCGGATTTGGTGCATCAGGATTCATGGTGTCAACCTTTGCGGTGTCAGCTGCAGGAATTTATAGGCATCCAACGGGGCTAGATCACTATTTATCTCGCGGTAGAAACAGCCTGTTTTTTGGCATAGTTGTTCTATGGAGTGTTGATGCTGTCTGACATATTCTTTGAATTCTCGTTGCTTTTGGGCATTATCGACGTTCAGGAATTGTTTGTTTTGGCCATCGCTGATTCCAAATATACCTCGTTGCGGTAGCTCTCTTTCTATCGGATCTAGAATATGAATGATATCAACGCGACTATGCTGGCTAAGCCGCCAAAGCTCATTTGACACACGATTGTCTAAGTCATAACAGTCACTGAAAATCACAATATGGCTTCCAGGTTTGGCAATCGCTCCCATTTTAAATAGCGATGATGCCATGTCATGCATGATGGGTTCAGGATTGTTAAAGGGGTTGTGAAGGCTTTGATTTATTTCACTCAGTTCACCTATTAAACGCAAGGCATTGCGTTTGCCTCTGGCCGCTTTAATTTCGCTCAGGCGCTGATTGCCAAGTACGATACCGCCAATACGATCGCCACTGTGCATGCCTTGCCACAAATAAAGTGCAGCAAGTTTGGCAGCAAATACCGATTTGAACTGTTTTTGAGATCCAAAAAACATAGATTGGCGTTGGTCAATTAAGACGAGCAGAGGTCGCTCTTTTTCTTCTCTAAATATTTTTGTGTGGGCTTTGCCTAAGCGCGCTGTAACGCGCCAATCGATAGCGCGAACATCGTCACCTGGCTGATAATGCCGAACTTCCTCAAACTCTATGCCACGACCGCGAGCATTGGTGCGGTGACTACCGCTGCTAGCAACAGGACTGGCATGGCCCGAGCGCATCGTGAGCGATTTCGCATCGTTGCGTATCGCTAAAAGATCCTCAAGGCTACTGTGAATCCGTGGGTCGTGCATCATTGAGCTACTGGAACAACCTGTAATAAACGTTCAATGATAGCATCGCAGCTTATGCCACTAGCCTCAGCTTCAAAACTACGCACGATACGATGACGCAGTACATCAAAGGCAATTGCGCGAACATCGTCAGGGCTAACAAAATCCCTGCCTTGTAACCAAGCATGGGCCCGCGCGCATCTGTCTAGTGCGATAGTGGCACGAGGGCTAGCACCGTATTCGATGTAACGACCTAACTCAGGATCATAGCTAGCAGCTTTGCGGGTAGCGATAATTAACTGAACAATAAAGTTTTCAACGCTGTCTACCATATCTAGCTTTAACACCTCTTGGCGCGCAGCTAACAGCGTTGCTTCGCTCAAAGGATTTGGCATTGCTGCTGAGGAACCCTTGATATCCTCATTACGCACCAGCTTAAGTATTTCTCTTTCTGCCTCAGCATCAGGGTAATCGACGATAATGTGCATTAAGAAACGATCGAGTTGCGCTTCGGGTAGGGGGTAAGTTCCTTCTTGTTCGATGGGGTTTTGGGTCGCCATAACCATGAAAACTTTGGGAAGCGGATAGGTATCTTGGCCAACCGAAATTTGTCGTTCTGCCATGGCTTCAAGCAGCGCCGACTGAACCTTAGCGGGTGCTCGGTTGATTTCATCAGCTAGGACCAAGTTATGAAAAATAGGGCCCTTCTGAAAACGGAAGCTGCCATCTTCTTGATGAAATATCTCAGTACCAGTGACATCGCCTGGTAAAAGATCGGGGGTGAACTGGATACGATGGAAGTCACCTTCAACAGCTTTAGACAAATCTTTAATGGCTCTTGTTTTAGCGAGCCCCGGAGCTCCTTCAACAAGTAAGTGCCCATCTGCCAAGAGGGCGATAATAAGCCGTTCTACTAAATCATTTTGACCAATAATTTGGGTGTTGAGCCACTGCTGAACTTGTTGGATGGCTTGCGTATTAGACATGCTTTCTCCGACTGACTTTGAAAATTGTTGTTTCGACTATTAATTGCGGCAAAAGTTTCAATTTCAAGCGTATCTATCGAGAAAAATTCAGATTTTGCACTATGATTTAAGTATCAAAATTAAATTGCAGGACTGAGTATGAGTCTACCTATCCAGCAGGACAAATTTTTTGCGATGTTAGACGATGAAATCGTCAATCATTTATCCGTTGAACACCAGCAACAGGTTATCGATTTCTCACGAATTCTATATCAGCGTTATCCGTTATCAGAAATCACAGATCGAACTATTCAAGATGTATTTGGCAATGCTTTTAGTAGCTGGCGATTTATTCAAAATTTAGACCGTAGCCGGCCCAAAATTCGAATTTTTAATCCTGAATATGAGAAGCATGGTTGGGTTTCAAATGCCACTGTAGTAGCAGTGCTTAGCCGGGATATGTCTTTTATTAGGGATTCTCTGCGTGCTGAATTTCATCGTCGTGGCATCGCTATCCATCAAATATACGCAGCATTATTTAGCGCAAAACGTGATGAACATAATCACCTAATCTCATTTGAACAAAGAGTATCTGATGATCGTTCAAATGATGATGAAGTATTGCTTTACATGGAAATTTCACGCCATAGCGACTCACGAGTACTTGAGGAGTTAGAAACAACGCTCGCCTCTATTATGGAAGAAGTCCGTATCGTTAATGATGATTTTGATGCAATGCGCCAACGTATTGAAGAAACAATCAACGCAATAAGCGAGACGCCTGATAATTGTTGTAGCGATCCGTTGAAGGAAAATATCGCTTTTTTACGTTGGACCCTTGATAACAACTTTACATTTTTGGGCTATGAATGTCTTACTGTTAAGGGTTCAGGTAAGACACTTAATATTAGCCGTAAACCAGGGTCTGAACTTGGGGTCATGCGGTTACGAAGTTCGCGAGGTGCTGAAAATTTAAGATGCGAATTAATAGGTTCCTTAAAAGATACTGATATTGCCAAGCAGCAGCTCACATTTGCCAAATCGGTATATCGCTCTAGAGTGCATC